>JBLNHD010000192.1:0-7708 GCA_050268825.1 Gemmatimonadota bacterium | reverse complement strand
ACGGAGCGTTCCGCTCGATCGCGACGCCAGCGAGCCCCGGCGCATCTGGTGGCCTCGATGGGCTCGCCGCATCCTGGAAGAAGCGAATCGATCCGTCAACACCCTTGGCGGATATCGGGTCCAGGGGCGGGACGTGGCCGCCGCGGCGCGGCTCGAGGACGACGCGAAGCTCCTCGAGGCCGCCGGGGCCTGCGCCATCGTGCTCGAGCTCGTGCCCACGGCGCTGGCGCAGCGAGTGAGCGCCGCGCTGCGCGTGCCGACGATCGGCATCGGCGCGGGGCCCGGGTGCGATGGGCAGGTGCTCGTCCTGCACGACATGCTCGGGCTCAACGAAGGGTTCACGCCGAAGTTCCTCAAGCGCTACGCCGAGCTCGGTGCGCTGGTGCGCGACGCGGCGCGCGGATTCGCCGCGGACGTGCGCGAAGGGCGCTATCCCGACGGCGCGCACAGCTTCGAGTAGCGTGCTGGAGACCGGCGTCCTCGGCGAGCTGCGGGCGTGGCGCCGCGCCCAGCGCGAACAGGGGCGGCGGGTGGCACTGGTGCCCACCATGGGGTCCTTGCACGAGGGGCACCTGTCGCTCGTCGACGTCGCGCGGGCGGAGGCCGATGCGGTGGTGATGAGCGTCTTCGTCAATCCGCTGCAGTTCGGTCCCGACGAGGATCTGGCCCGGTACCCGCGGAATCTCGCGCGGGATCGCGCGCTGGCACGCGCACGCGGCGTCGACCTGCTCTTCGTCCCGGACGCGGCGACGATGTATCCGGCAGGCGGTGAAGTGCGCGTGCAGGCGGGAGCGACGGCTTCGCGCTGGGAAGGCGCCGTCCGGCCCGGTCATTTCGACGGTGTCCTGACGGTCGTGGCCAAGCTCTTTCACCTCGCCGAGCCGGAGACCGCGATCTTCGGCCAGAAGGACATCCAGCAGGTCGTGCTGGTGCGGCGCATGGTCGAGGATCTCAACTGGCCGCTGCGCGTCATCGTCGCACCGATCGCGCGCGATCCCGACGGCCTCGCGCTCAGCAGCCGGAATGTCTACCTCTCCCCCGAGCAGCGGACCGAGGCACTGGCGCTCAGTCGTTCGCTCGCCGGCGCCGCTGCGGCCTTCGATGCCGGCGAGAGGGGCGCGGACGCGCTCGCAGCCGTGGTGCGCCGCGAACTCGAGGCGGGAGGGACGATCGCCGTGGACTATATTGCCGTCGTGGAGCCGGAGCGCCTGACACCAGTGGTGGAGGCGCTCCCCGGCACGATCGTTGCAATTGCCGCGCGCGTCGGGAGCACTCGGCTCATCGACAACGTCATTCTCGGCCCGGGACAGAGCGCATGAAGCGTCACCTGATGAAGTCGAAGATTCACCGCGCTACCATCACGTCGGCGGACCTGCATTACGAGGGCTCGCTCACGGTGGACGAGGATCTCCTCGATGCCGCGGACCTCGTGGCGTACGAGGAGGTACAGGTCGTGAACGTGAACAACGGGGCTCGCTTTTCGACCTACGTCATTCCCGGACCGCGGGGCTCCGGCGTGCTCCAGTTGAACGGCGCAGCGGCGCGGCTCGGCATGCCGGGGGATCTTGCCATCGTGATCTCCTACGGCGTGTTCGACGAGCATGAGGCGGCGCGGCATGTCCCGCGCGTCGTCTTCGTCGATGGATCGAACCGCATCGTGCGTCCGCAGCTTCGCGCCGAGGGCTGACCTCCGACAGTGTCGTCGTCTCCGTCGATGCCTCCTGGCCTGCGGCCCACGCTTCCCGCGTGGGCCGCGGTCACGCCCGCGCGGATGGAGCACATCGTCCGGGTCGCCGTCCTGGCCGCGGAGTGGGCGGAAGCGATGGGCGTGCCGGACTCCGAGCGCAACCGCTGGTTGCGGGCCGTGTGGCTGCACGACGCGCTGAGGGACGCGCCCGAGGCGGAGCTGCAGGAATGGGCGGCGAGCGTGCCGGGGCCCATCGAGCTGCGCCACGGCCCGGCGAGCGCCGCCCGGGCCAAGGCGGACGGCGAAACCGACCGCGGCGTGCTCGATGCGGTGCGCTACCACTCGCTCGGCCTCGCCGAGTGGGACATGGTCGGACGGGCGCTCTATTGCGCCGACTATCTCGAGCCGGGGCGGGCGTTCGATGCGGAGGCGCGCGCGGAGCTCGCCGCCCGGTTCCCCAGGGATTCGCGCGGCGTGCTTCGCGAAGTGGCGCGCCGCCGAGTCTCGCATCTCATCGAATCCGGGTGGCCGCTCCTCGATCCCACGGTCCGCTTCTGGAACAGCCTCGTCGTCGCGCCCTCGCCGTCGTCGCCGCGGTAGCGCTCCTCGCGCTGGCAGCGCTGCTCCTGCGCGGCCCATCGCGTGAGGCGCCGGGATCTCGCCCCGAAGCCGCCCGCGAAGGCGACGCCTGGCCGATCCCCGGCGGCGACCTCCCGATCACCGCCGAAGTCCTCAACGGCACCGGGCGCCCGCGCCTGGCGCGTCTCGGTGCGCGGCTCCTGCGGGAGAAGGGGATCGACGTGATCTCGACGGGAAACGCCGATTCGCATGCGACGACGCGCATCATCGCGCGTCGCGGCAGCCGCGCCTCGGCCGAAGTGGTGCAGCGCGCCCTTGGGATCGGCGCGGTGGACTCGGTGCCCGACTCGCTCCTGCGCCTGGACGTGACCGTCGTCCTCGGCGCGGATTTTCAGCCGGTCACGCCGCTGCACCCCTAGTCATCGCGGGCGCAGCCCGAACACCACGTCCATCACGTTCGTCCCCGTCGGCCCCGGACGGAACAGCGCACCGACGCCGTCGAGCGCCGCGTAGACGTCGTGGCGTGCGAGCGCGGCCGGCACATCGACCGACGCCGCGCGCAGCCGGTCGAGCGTCTCCCCGTCGACGATGGCGCCGGCCGCGTCCGTCGGCCCATCGCGGCCATCGGTGCCGGCAGCGAGCAGCGCGGCATTCGTTGCAGCGATCGCGACGGCGGCGGCGAGAGCCAGCTCCTGGCTGCGCCCGCCGTGTCCCGGGTTCGCGCCGAGCGTCACCGTGGACTCGCCGCCCCAGATGAGGCAGCTGCCGGGAGTCGCGGTGGCGAGCCGCGCGCCGATCCGTTCGCCGATCTCGCTGGCCTCACCCTCGACCGTCCCGATCACTTCCGCGAAATAATTCCGCCGGCGCGCCTCCGCGGCGGCAGCTTCCAGGGCATCGGCATTCCGCAGGATGATCCGGTGAGGCGGGGTCGGCAGCTTCGCCGGCTTCGGCGTTTCGGCGTCGGCGCCCGCGCGATCGAGCCACGCTGAGAGCTCGCCGGGGAGCTGCTCCCGCAGTCCATGGCGCTCGAGGCGCAGCGCGAGGTCCGCCACCGTGAGGAGGTCCGGCGCGCAGGGACCCGAGCCGATCGTGGCGAAGTGGTCTCCCGGCACGTCCGAGATGGCGAGGACCTGCACGCGCGCATGAACGAGCGCGGCGGCGAGCCGGCCCCCACCCCAGCGGAGGAACCTCCTGCGGATCGCGTTGGCCTCGTGTATGTCCAAGCCAGCCCTGCTGATGGCCCTGAACAGCTCACGTAATGCAGCAAGTGATATTCCGGGGAGGGGGGCGCCGAGGAGACTCGTCGCTCCGCCCGAGAGGAGCACCCGCACCTCCTCGCCGGGCCTGACCCGGGCAACGACCGCGCCAAGGGCATCGGCTGCCCGCGAGGAATCGGCGTCGGGCAGCGGGTGGTTTCCGGCAGCCCAGGCGAGCGGCGACTCGTGTGGCGCCGCTCCGGGCGGCCCGATGACGATCCCGCCTGCCAGCGGGCGCCCCGCATCGCGCAATGCCTCGAGCGCGCCGTCCGCCATGCCGGCGGCAGCCTTCCCGATCGCGATGATCCAGACGCGCGTCGAGCCGGATTCGCTGGCGAGCGCACGCGACACCGCTGCGCGCGGATCCGCGGCCCGGATCGCGGCGCCGTAGATCTGCTCGAGCGTATGCCGCCGCTGTCGCCGTGATTCCGTCAGGGTTGCCCTCCGCTCGGGCGTCGCGGATTCTTCTGCATGACCAGACCGATCGTGACCGTGACGCGCCGGCTTCCTGCCATCGTCGAGGAGGAGCTGCGCGACTCCTTCGACCTGCGGCTCAACGAGGACGATCTCCCTCTCGCCCGGGCCGAGCTTCGGCGCGCGCTCGAATCATCGGATGCGCTCCTCTGTACCGTCACCGACCCGCTCGATCGCACCGCGCTTGGCGCCGCGCCGATTCGCGCACGCATCCTCGCCAACTTCGGCGTGGGCTTCAATCATATCGACGTCGGCGCCGCGCAGGCGCTTGGCCTCGTCGTGACCAATACCCCCGGCGTGCTCACCGAAGCGACCGCCGAGCTGGCGGTGACGCTCATGCTCATGGTGGCGCGGCGGGTGACGGAAGGCGAGCGCGAGCTGCGAGCGGGAAAGTGGACCGGCTGGCGGCCGACCCACCTGATCGGCCGCGGCCTCGGCGGCCGGACGCTCGGCATCGTCGGGATGGGCCGCATCGGTCGTTCCGTCGCGCGGCGGGCCGCGACCGGACTCGACATGCACGTGCGGTATTTCACCCGCACTGCGCGAAAGGACGACGAAGCCCTCGGCCAGCGATGCGAGTCGCTCGCCGAGCTCCTCGCGACATCCGATGTGGTGAGCCTCCATGCGCCCGCCACCGCCGCAACCCGGCGGATGATCGGCGCGGAGCAGTTGCGACAGATGCGGCGGGATGCGGTCCTGATCAATACCGCCCGGGGTGATCTGGTCGACGAGGAGGCGCTGGCCGATGCGCTGATCGAGGGCGTGGTGCACGGGGCCGGGCTCGACGTCTATGCGCACGAGCCTGCCGTGCACCCACGGCTCCTTCGGGCCGGGAACGTCGTGCTTCTTCCGCATCTCGGCAGTGCCACCGAGGAAGCCCGGATCGGGATGGGGCGGCGTGCGATGGCCAACCTGCGCGCCTTCTTCGACGGCGCAGCGCCGCCGGATCTCGTGGCGGCGCCTTAGCGCGTGTCCGGCACTCCGGCCGGCCGGTCGCGCCGCTTCCGGTCTACTTCCACCTTGAGCTGCCCGCAGGCCGCATTGATGTCGAGCCCGCGGCTCCGGCGCACCGTCGCCTCCACCGCGTGCGATCGCACGCGATCGGCGAAGGCGCGAATCCGGTTGTTGGAGGCCGGCACCAGGCCGGGCGTGCCGCCGGGGTGCAGCGGCAGGATGTTGACGAGCGCGCCGAGCTTCCGTGCATGCCGCGCGACGCGGTCCGCATCGGCATCCGAATCGTTGACGCCGGCGATCATCACGTACTCGAACGTGACCCGCTGGCGGAAGGCGCGGGCCGCGGCGAGGACCTCCTCCAGCGGGTACTTCTTCTGGATCGGCATGATGCCGATACGCTGCTCGGCGGTGGGCGCGTGGAGTGAAATGGCCAGACGGAACTGCTCGGGCCGGGCCGCGAGCGCCGCCATGCCCGGCAGGATCCCGACGGTCGACACCGTGATGTGACGGGCGCCCAGGGCGAAGCCGTCGGGGCTGTTGAGGATGGTGAGCGTCGTGTCGACCGCGGGCCAGTTGAGGAGCGGCTCCCCCATGCCCATGAACACGACGTTCGTGGGGCGCTCCTCGGGATGGCGCAGAAGGATCTCGCGCACCTGGCCGGCGATCTCGAAGACCGTGAGGTTTCGCCGGAAGCCCATGGTGCCGGTTGCGCAGAACGAGCAGCGGAGCGCGCAGCCGGCCTGCGAGGAGATGCAGAGCGTCCGGCGGCTGCCCGAGGGGATGAGGACCGACTCGATCGCCTCGCCGTCGGCGAGCCGCCAGAGGAACTTGCGGGTGCCGTCGGCGGAGAGCTGCTCGACGTCTGCCGCGAGGCGCGGCAGCGGAAAGACCTCCTCGAGGCGCCGCCGGAGCGCCAGCGGGAGCTCGGTCGCGTCGGCCCAGGCACCGACCGGCGCCACCCAGAGCCGCCGGAAGATCTGCTCGGTGCGGTAGGGGGCCAGCCCTTCTGCCGCGACCCAGTCGCGCAGCCGGTCGGCTGCGGCGGCGGGCGCGAGGTCGAGGAGCGAGGCGGCGGCGGTCAGCTGGAGCATCCCCCAAGATAACCGGGCGGCACCCCGTTCGCGGTGCTAAATCGTGACGGGGAAATTGCTTGTCGCCCCTTCGGCGGCGGGTTACGTTTGACCCCTATGCCCCTCCCGGAGATGGCGTGCTCCTGACCGATCTGCTCAGCCCTGAGCGGGTAGCCGTTCCCCTTTCCGCGCGCGACAAGCCGGGCATCATCCGCGAGCTGGCGACCCTGCTCGTCGATCGCGTCGGCGGCGATCTCGAGGATGTCGTGACGGCAGTCCGTGAGCGCGAGGCCGTCCTGAGCACGGGTATCGGCTTCGGCGTCGCCATTCCGCACGGCCGCTCGCCCACGGTGCCCGAGCTGGCCATCGTCGGCGGCTCGACCCCGGAACCGGTGCCCTTCGATGCGATCGACGGCGCGCCGGTGCAGATCTTCTTCATGCTCGTCGGTCCGGAACGGTGCGCCGGGCAGCACGTCAAGGCACTGGGCCGGATCGCGCGGCTGGTGCGGGGAGACGCGCTCCGCGCGCGCCTGCTCGCATCGCGCACGCCGGAGGAATTCTACGGCGCCCTGGTGAGCGCCGAGGCTGCGCCGTCCGCATGAGCGCAACCGCTCTTCGGAGTCATCGCGCCGGATCCCTGACGCGCAGCGAGTCGGGCCAGCGCGTGCGGCTCGCAGGCTGGGTGCACCGCCGCCGCGATCTGGGCGGGCTCGTCTTCATCGACCTGCGCGACCGCGCCGGCATCGTGCAGCTCTCGTTCGATCCGCGCTGGACGCCGGCCGACGTGATGCGCCTGGCGGCGACGCTCGGTGCCGAAACCGTCGTGCTCGCCGAAGGCACGGTGGCGGTCCGCCCGGAGGCGGCATCCGACCCGTCGATGGCTTCGCGGGAAGTCGAAGTGCAGGTCGCGTCGCTCAGCGTCGTGGGGCCGGCGGAAACACCGGCGATTCCCGTCGCCCGGAAGGAGGGCGAAGCGCTGGCGGCGGAGGAGCTCCGGCTCAAGCACCGCATCCTCGACCTCCGGCGGCCCGAGCTCCAGGCCAATCTCATCCTGCGGCATCGCCTGCTGCAGCAGGCCCGGCGCACGCTGAGCGACCTCGACTTTCTCGAGATCGAAACCCCCATCCTCACCAAGCCGACGCCCGAAGGCGCGCGGGACTACCTCGTGCCGAGCCGGGTGCATCCGGGCGAGTTCTACGCGCTGCCGCAGTCGCCCCAGATCTACAAGCAGCTGCTCATGGTCGCGGGGTACGACCGGTACTTCCAGATCGCGCGCTGCTTTCGCGACGAGGACCTCCGCGCCGACCGGCAGCCGGAGTTCACGCAGATCGACATCGAAGCCTCGTTCGTGTCGGCGGACGACGTGCAGCGCATCGTCGAGCGCGTGCTCGTGGACCTCTGGCGGGTGGGTGGCGTCGAGATCGCGGCGCCGTTCCCGCGCCTGTCGTGGCGTGAGGCGATGGAGCGTTACGGCATCGACAAGCCCGACCTGCGCTACGAGTTCGAGATCCGCGACCTGACGCCGCTCCTTGGCGAGGATGCGGCGCCGTTCCTGCGCGACGCGGTCGGCGTCGGCGGGCGGCTCAGGGCCATCGTCGCGCCCGGTGCGGGCGGCATGAGCCGGAAGGAGATCGATGCGCTCGGCGCGGCCGCCAAGGCGGCAGGGACCGGCGGCCTCATCTGGGCCC
>JBLNHD010000191.1:0-2624 GCA_050268825.1 Gemmatimonadota bacterium | reverse complement strand
GAGCGGGCGCGGCGCGGTGGCCCGCGTCGAGGCCCAGACGGCGGACGGGCGCGCGCTCGCGCTCAACCTCTGCATTTCCTACAGTTCCCGGGGAGAAATTGCCCGCGCCGCGCGCCTGCTCGCGGAGGAGGTGGCCGCCGGCCGCCTCCGACCCGACGAGATCGACGAGGAGGCGATCGCCCGCCGCCTGCTCACGGCGGAATGGCCCGACCCGGACCTGCTCATCCGCACCTCCGGCGAGATGCGCATCTCGAACTTCCTCCTCTGGCAGCTGGCCTACGCGGAGCTCTACGTGACGCCGGTGCTCTGGCCCGACTTCACGCGCCGCGATCTCTTCGAAGCCATCCTCGAATTCCAGCGCCGCGACCGGCGATTCGGGCGCGTCACCGCCTGAGCGGCTGATGGACTCCAATCTCGTCCGGCGGATCGCGGTGGCCGCCGTGGGCGTCCCGGTTGCGCTCGGACTCGCATACTGGGGCGGCTGGCCGCTCGTCGCGCTCCTGGCGCTGGTAGGCCCGCTCGGGGTGCGCGAGGTCTTCGCCTTCGCGGAGCGGCAGGGAATCCGGCCGTTCCCCCTGCTCGGGTACGCCACCGCCGCGGCCATCGCCCCAGCCGTCTATGCGTCGTACGTATCGCCGCAGTGGCGTGCGATCCTGTCCGCCGGGTGGCCGTACCTCGCCGCCCTCTGGCTCCTCGCCCTCCTGACGTGGACGCTCGCCGCGCGCAGGCCCACCGAGCGGCCGCTCGGCGCGGCCGCGGTCACGCTGCTCGCCGTGCTCTACGCCGGCGCGCTCCCCGCCTTTCTCATCCCGATCCGGCACGCGCTGCACGGAACGCAGTCGTGGGCGGGCGCGTGGCTCGTCTTCTTCCCGCTCGTGGTCACCTGGATCTGCGATTCCTTCGCGATGTTCGGCGGGAAGACGTTCGGGGGCCCGAAACTCGCCCCGACGGTGAGCCCGGGCAAGACGCGCTCAGGCTCCGCGGCCGGCGTGGTGGGGGCGCTCCTCGTGGCGGTGGTGTTCGGTTTCGCGGTGTTCCCGCGGCTCGGCGTCGCCGCGCCACTCGGTGAGCTGCTGGTGATCGCGGCCGTGCTCTCGGTGGTGGGACAGGTCGGGGACCTCGTGGAATCGCTGTTCAAGCGCGAGGCCGGCATGAAGGACTCGGGGACGCTGATTCCCGGGCACGGCGGGGTGCTCGACCGGCTCGACTCCCTCTACTTCGTCATCCCGGTGGCGGCGGCCCTCTATCGGGCCGTCGGGATCACCTGATGCGCGGCGTCGCGATCCTCGGCTCCACCGGCTCGATCGGCCGGAGCACGCTCGACGTGCTGCGCCGCCAGCGCGACCATTTCCGGCTCGTGGCGCTCGCCGCCGGGCAGAACGAAGGGGCGCTCGCCGAGCAGATCGCCGAATGGCGGCCGGCATACGCAGGGCTCGCGAGCGGCAACGGCTCGGCCAGGGTACCCACCGGTGCGCAGGTGCTCATCGATGCCGCGACGCATCCCGACGTCGACATCGTCGTCAATGCGGTCGTCGGCGCGGCCGGGCTCGACGCGACGATCGCGGCGCTCCGGGCCGGCAAGCGCGTGGCGCTCGCGAACAAGGAGTCGCTGGTGATGGCGGGCGGCCTCGTCGCGCGGGCCGCACGTGAGGGCGGCGGGGAGATCGTGCCCGTGGACAGCGAGCACAGCGCCGTGCTTCAGTGCATCACAGGGCAGGAGGCATCGCTCCGCCGGCTGGTGCTGACGGCATCGGGCGGCCCGTTCCGCGAGTGGCCGCCGGAGCGGGTCCGCAACGCGACCGTGGCCGAGGCGCTGGCGCACCCGACGTGGCAGATGGGCCGCAAGGTGACGGTGGACAGCGCGACGCTCGCCAACAAGGCGCTCGAGATCATCGAGGCGCACCACCTGTTCGGCCTCTCGTACGACGCGCTCGACGCGGTGGTGCATCCGCAGAGCATCGTGCACGCGTTCGTGGAGTTCTGCGACGGGAGCATCATTGCGCAGCTCGGCTTCCCCTCGATGGAACTGCCGATCCTGTACGCGCTGACCTACCCCTCGCGCCTTCCCGACTCGGGCGTGCGCCGCTTCGATCCGGTGGCGGCGAGCCCGCTCACCTTCGAGCCGGTGCGGCGCGACGTCTTCCGTGCCTTCCACGCCGGCGTCGAGGCCGGCCGGGCGGGCGGCACGGCGCCGGCGGCCTTCAATGCCGCCAACGAGGAGGCGGTCGCCGCGTTCCTCGAGGGGCGGATCCCCTTCGGCCGCATCACCGACATCATCGAGAGCGTGCTCTCGAGCCACTCCGGCGCCGATCCGCTCGACGCGGATTCGGTGCGCCACGCCGACGCGGCGGCGCGCGCGCATGCCCGCCGGCTCGTGTCGACATCATGAGGGTCCCGTGCTGATCACCATCCTTTCGCTCCTCGTCGTTCTCGGCGTCCTGATCTTCATCCACGAGGCGGGGCATTTCCTGGCCGCCAAGTGGGCCGGGATCTACGTGCACCGTTTCTCGCTCGGCCTCGGCTCGCCGATCCGGGCGCTCACGTTCCGGCGCGGGGAGACCGAGTACTCGGTCTCCTGGCTGCCCCTCGGCGGCTACGTGAAGATGGCGAGCCGGGAGGAGGAG
>JBLNHD010000190.1:0-10413 GCA_050268825.1 Gemmatimonadota bacterium | reverse complement strand
GGCCAGGCGCGATTCGTACCAGGTCCGGAGCGTCGTGGCGCCGAAGATCACGGCCGCACCCGCGAGCGCCCATGCGCTGGGCGATTCGGCATGCACGAGCCACGACCAGATCGGATTCAGCGCCGGCTCGACGAGGAGCAGCACCGAGGCCTCGAGCGCCGACACATGCCGGATCCCGCGCGCCAGCATCAGGTAGGCGAACGCGATCTGGAAGAGACCCAGAAAAGCGATCATCACCCAGTCGGCCGCGGTGGACGAGGTCACCGGCACGGCGAGCGGCAGGGCAATGAGGAGGACGGTCAGGTTTCCCGACACCATGGCCGGGAAGGCCGCGTTCTGATCGCCCTGCGTCCCCAGCCAGCGTAATCCGATCACCGTGAACGCCCAGGTCAGGCCGCTCACGGCGGCCAGGATATTCCCCAGCACCGGATCGGGCGCGGTCGCGAGCGGAGGCTCCCGCTCGACGAAGAAGAGCGCCAGCCCGATGCCGACGGCCGCCATGAACAGCACGTCCCGGCCACGGATCGCCTCGCGAAGGAGGAGCGGGCCGAGAATGAGGATGTAGAGCGGCGACGTGGACTGCAGGAAGATCGTGTTGGCCGAGGTCGTGAGCTTGTTGGCCGCGACGAAGAGCATGAGCGTGGCCGCGTAGGCGATGCCGACGAGGAGCGTCTTCCGGCTCCATCCGCGGCGCGCTTCCGGAAGGAGGACGAAGAGCGCGAGCGCCGCAACGCCCGAGCGGAAGCCGGCGACCTGCCACGCGGTGAGCGTCGTCGCCTTGATGGCCGCCCCCCCGGTCGAAAAGAGGATGGCCGCCAGGACGAGTCGAAGCCGGGCCGCATTGGTGGTCAGCATGCGGCAGAAGGTAATGGGCGCCCGCGCGGACGAGCAGGTCCCGGAGGCCGGCCCGGCACCGAACGGTTATGATCCAGCATCACCTTCGAGAGGTACCAGCCATGTCGCTACTAGAAATGATCCAGGGGCGCCTGAGCCCCGAGGCGGTGCAGCAGATCGGCCATCGGATCGGCGCCGATCCAGCGCAGACGAGCCAGGCGATCAGCACGGCGCTGCCGCTCCTGATGGCGGCGATGGCGCGCAACGCGTCCGATCCCGCCCGGGCGCAGGGACTCGCGCGGGCGGTGGAAGAGGATCACGACGGAGGGCTGCTCGACGACCTCTCCGGTTTCCTCGGTGCGCCGCAAGGTCGTGCCGCCGACGGGAACGGGATCCTCAAGCATGTGCTCGGCGGTCGGCGCGACGCCGTGGAGCAGCAGCTCGGCCAGGGGACCGGCCTGGGCGCCGCCCAGATGGCGCGACTCCTTCCGCTTCTCGCTCCCCTCGTCATGGCGGCGCTCGGCAAGGCCAAGCGGCAGGGCGGACTCGACGCCGGCGGCCTGGCCGGCGTGCTCGGCGGCGAGGAGGCGCAGATCCGGCAGCGCGCGCCCGGGCTCATGGGGACGCTCTCGGGTCTTCTCGACCGCGACGGAGACGGCTCCGCCATGGACGAGATCGGCGGGATGCTGAGCGGCGCCTTCAAGAAACGGTAGGGTGGCTGGCGGGACGCCGCCGGGGGGGTAGATTCGGGCTACAGTCCCCCAAAAACGACGGTGCCATGGCAGGTCTCGAGACCTCGGGTCACGATCTCGGTGGCGCACGCATCCTCGTCCTCGACGACGAGGAAGGCGTGCGCCGTATCGTGCGCCGGATGCTCGGCGAGTGCAACTGCCGCGTCGTCGAGGCGGCGGATGGATTCGACGGACTGGTGCTGCTGGAGCGCGATCCCGCCGTCGACCTGGTGCTGACCGACCTCTCCATGCCACGGGTGGGTGGACTGGCCGTCGTGCAGCGCGTGGCGGTGCGCTATCCGGGAATGCCGGTCGTGGTGATGTCGGGGAACGGCGCCGCGATGGCCGCTGCGCCGCAGATTCCGGTCCTCCGGAAGCCCTTCACGGCCTCCGAACTGCTCGGGACCCTCGCGCTCCACCTGGCGTCCCGGTCTCGCGGTGTGGCGGACCCGGCGCCTGCACCGGCCCCGCCCCGGCGCGCCGCGCCACGATCGCGCTACCGATCGCCGCCCCGATAGCGAGCCAGGACTGCGCGCAGCTCCGCCAGCGGGATGGCCTCGATCTCGCCTCCCCTGCTCCGCACGCTCGTCGCCATGAACATCGAGTTGTAGATCGCCTCCTCGGTGGCCTCGACCACCCCCTCGAAGAGCCGGGAGATCGACTCGTTGGCGAGCTCCGACTGCGCCACGGTGCGCGCCATCGGGTCCCGGCGCACTTCCCGGGCGGTGGAGAACGCGATTACGTAGTCGCCCGAGCCGTTGGACGCCGACGAACCCGTGCGCGCCAGGCCGAGCATCGCTCGCGCGGCGAGGCGTTCGAGGTTCCGGTCCGAGAGCGGCGCATCCGTGGCCACCACCATGATGATCGAGCCGTCTCCGCGGCTGGGCTGCCGGGCGCGCCGCTCCGCCGGCGTCGGCAGCTCGCGCCAGACCGGCACGCCTTCCACCTGGAATGCGCCGCCGAAGTTGCTCTGCACCAGCACGCCGATCGTGAACGTCTGCTCCCCCAGCTCGATGCGGCGCGACGATGTGCCGATGCCACCCTTCCATCCGAACGCGATCGTGCCGGTGCCGGCGCCGACGCTACCCTCCGCGACCGGGCCCGAGTCCGCCGCGGCGAGCGCGGCGCGCACGTGCGCCGCGGTGATCGGCCGCGCGCGAATGGCATTCAGGAATCCGTCGTTGGTCTCGGCGACGACCGGGTTGATCGAGCGCACGCGCTCCATCCCGGGCTGCTCGAGCATCCAGCCCACGAGGCCGTCGGCCGCGCGCCAGACGCACAGGGTGCACGTGAGCAGGACCGGGGTCTCCAGCTCGCCGAGCTCGTTGACCTGGGTCGAGCCGAGCAGCTTCCCGAAGCCGTTGCCGACGTGAATCGCCGCAGGGACACGCGAGAGGAAAGCATTCTCGCCATGAGGAAGGATCGCGGTGACACCGGTGCGCACCGAGTCGCCCTCGATCACTGTCGCATGGCCTACGCGCACGCCGGGCACGTCGGTGATGGCGTTGTGCGCGCCGGCGGGAAGCCGGCCCGGCGTCACGCCTAGGTCGCGCGCCCGCGCGCGCTCCTGGGCCGCGGCGGGGGTGAGGGCCGCGGGAAGGACCAGGGCCAGGGCCAGCAGCGAAGCGAGCCGAGCCGTCATGTGCGAAGCTCCTCGAGATCTCGATACAGCTCGAGCGCCGCCGGATTGGCGAGCGCATCGCGGTTCTTCACCGGGCGTCCGTGGATGACCTCGCGCACCGCGAGCTCGGTGATCTTCCCGCTGATCGTTCGCGGGATGTCGGCCACCTGCACGATCCGCCGGGGGACGTGGTGCGGGCTCGTCGTCTCGCGGATGGTGCGGCGGATCCGCTCGCGCAGCGGCTCGTCGAGCGCCAGCCCCTCCCTGAGGCGCACGAAGAGGACGATCCGCACATCGTCCTCCCACTCCTGGCCGATCACGAGACTCTCGACGACCTCGGGCATTTGCTCGACCTGGCGGTAGATCTCGGCGGTACCGATGCGGACCCCGCCCGGGTTGAGCGTCGCGTCGCTCCGGCCGTGGATGATGAGCCCGCCGTGCCCGGTGAGCTCGGCCCAGTCGCCGTGCCGCCAGGTATTCGGATAGACGTCGAAGTATGCAGCGCGGTACTTCGCGCCGTCGGGGTCGTTCCAGAAGGCCACCGGCATGCTGGGGAACGGCAGGGTGCAGCAGAGCTCTCCTGGCGCACCGGCGGGCACGCGGCGCGGGCGGCCGCTCGCGTCGGACCCCTGGCGGGCGGCGGGCTCCAGGATCTCCACCCGCATGCCGAGACCGCGCGTCTGCAGCTCGCCACGCCACACCGGCCCGACCGGATTGCCGAGCGCGAAGCACGAAATGATGTCGGTCCCGCCGCTGATGCTCGCGAGATGGACATCACGGCCGATCGCGCGATAGACGTAGTCGTAGCTGTGCGGGGCGAGCGGGCTCCCGGTAGAGAGTACGGCACGCAGGCGGGAGAGGTCGAACGTCGAGCCGGGCTCCAGCCCTTCCTTCTCCGCGAGCGCCAGGTACTTGGCGCTCGTGCCGAAGACGGTGACGCCTTCCGCTTCCGCCATGCGCCAGAGGATCTCGCGTTCCGGTGCGAGCGGCGCCCCGTCGTAGAGGACCACCGTGGCGCCCACCGCAAGGCTCGACACGAGCCAGTTCCACATCATCCAGCCACAGGTGGTGAAGTAGAAGATCCGGTCGTTTCGGCCGAGATCGGTGTGGAGCACCAGCTCCTTGAGATGCTGCAGCAGCGTCCCGCCGGCGCCGTGGACCATGCACTTGGGAAGGCCCGTCGTACCGGAGGAATACATGATGTAGAGGGGATGATCGAAGGGGCGGCGAAGCGGAATTACGGTGCGGCCGCGATGCGGCGCGAGCGCCTCATCCCAGCGCACGCCATTCCGGATCGGAGACAGGTCGGGAGTACTCCGCAGGTAGGGCACGACCACGACGAGCTCGATCGACGGGATCCGCCGTACCACGTCCACGACCCGTCCGAGCGAGTCGATCTCCTTCCCCGCGTACCGGTATCCATCCGCCACCACCAGCACTTTCGGCGCGATCTGCCCGAAGCGGTCGAGCACGCCCCCCGCACCGAAATCGGGCGAGCAGGAGGACCAGACGGCGCCGATCAGACTCGCGCCGAGCATCGCGATGACGGTTTCGGGAAGGTTCGGGAGGTAGCCCGCCACCCGGTCTCCCGGGCTCACCCCCGCCGCGGCGAGGACGGAGGCAAAGGCATGCGACTCGCGCGCGAGCTCGGCATGGGAAAGCCGGGCCTGGCGCCCCTGCTCGTTCCAGAAGACGATCGCGTCCGCGTCGTCACGGTGGCGCAGGAGATTCTCGGCGAAGTTGAGGCGCGCACCGGTGAACCATGCCGGCCCGAGCAGCGGATCGGGCGGTGCCATCCGGTCGAGCCCGCGCACGGTTTCGATCCAGGGGCGGCCCTGGGCGCGGTCTTCCGCGACGATGCCCGTGAACTCCCAGACCGCAGCCCAGAACTCCGCCGGATCCGCGAGCGACCAGTCGAGCAGCGACCACCAGTCGCCGACGGGAACGCCCCGCTGCGCGAGCCGCTCGATGAAGCGCGAAACGTTGGCCCGCTCGATACGCCCGGGCGAAGGGGTCCAGATCGGATCAGCCTGCACCGCTGCGCCGGGTTCCGCAGCGCCAGCGATCACGTGGTGGGCGGATTGAACTGCGCGTGCTGCGCGTCCACCCAGCTCTTGTGGTAGTTCGGATCCTCGATCGGCAACGCCGCCTTGGCCACCTTGAGCGGCCGGAAGCTGTCCATCATCACGGCGAGCTCGTCGGTGTACTTGGCGCCGATGCTCGCCTCCGCGCGGCCGGGATGCGGGCCGTGCGGAATGCCGTCCGGATGGTGCGTCACGCTGCCGAACTCGATCCCCTTCCGGCTCATGAACTCGCTCGAGGCGTAGTAGAGCACCTCGTCCGAGTCCACGTTCGAGTGATTGTACGGCGCCGGCACGGCCTCCGGATCGAAGTCGTAGGGCCTCGGGCAGAAGCTGCAGATGACGAAGCCGTCCCCCTGGAAGGTCTGGTGGACCGGCGGCGGCTGGTGCACCCGCCCCACGATCGGCTCGAAGTCGTGGATGTTGAACGCCCAGGGATAGAAGTAGCCGTCCCAGCCGACCACGTCGAGCGGATGGTGGTCGAGCACGATCTCGTTGATGCCGTCGTACTGCTTCACGAGGATGGGGAAGTCTCCCATCTCGTCGTGGGTGCGGAGCTCGGTCGGCCGGCGGATGTCGCGCTCGGAATACGGCGCGCCCTCGATGAGCTGGCCGAACTCGTTCCGGTAGCGCTTGGGCCAGCGGATGTGGCCGCGGCTCTCGAAGATCACCAGCTTCGGCGGTTCCTTGCCGAGGTCGAAGCGGTAGCGGTGCATGATGCCGCGATGGATGACGAGATAGTCTCCCTCGCGGAAGGGGAGGTCGCCGAACTGCGACTCGAGCGTCCCGCTCCCCTTCGCCACGTACACGCACTCGTCCGATTGCGCGTTCCGGTAGAAGTGCGCGTCATTCTCGTCCGGCTCGGCGTAGAGCATGCCGATGTCGGCGTTGAAGAGGAGCAGCGTGCGGTCGAGCGTCGGGCTCCCGCCCTTCCGCGCCTTCGAGGTGAGGAAATGCCGATGCCGGAGCGTCGCGTCGGGATCCGCCTCCCACTTGAGATCCTTCACCCGGCGCACCGACTTCACGGTCGTCGGCGGATGCACGTGGTAGAGGAGCGAGGACGTTCCGGTGAAGCCCTCATGCCCCACGAGCTGCTCCGCGTAGATCCCGCCGTCCGGCCGCCGGAACGCGATGTGCCGTTTGCGCGGGATGCGTCCCATCGTGTGGTAGATCGGCATGGCACATCACTCCATTGAATGTCCTGCTGTGCTTTCATTGTGAACCACGGAGACACGGAGGCACGGAGAATGGACTTTGGTTGGTCTCCGGGCTCCTCCGTGCCTCCGCGTCTCCGTGGTTCAAAGAATCAGAGATTTCCTCTCAACGCCTGCTCGCGCTCGATCGCCTCGAAGAGCGCCTTGAAGTTGCCCTTGCCGAAGCTGCGGGCGCCCTTGCGCTGGATGATCTCGTAGAAGAGCGTCGGGCGGTCCTGCACCGGCTTGGTGAAGATCTGCAGGAGGTATCCCTCGTCGTCGCGGTCCACCAGGATGCCGAGCTCCTTGAGTGGCTCGAGGTCCTCGTCGATCTTCCCCACGCGGTCGAGCAGCGTGTCGTAGTACGTGGTCGGGACCTTGAGGAACTCGACGCCACGGTCCCGCAGGCTGGTCACCGTGTGCAGGATGTCGTTGGTGGCGATGGCGAGGTGCTGCACGCCGGGGCCGCGGTAGAACTCGAGGTATTCGTCGATCTGCGACTTCTTCTTCCCCGCCGCCGGCTCGTTGATCGGAAACTTGATCCGCTCGTTGCCGCTCGCCACCACCTTCGACATGAGCGAGCTGTACTCGGTCGAGATGTCCTTGTCGTCGAACGAGATGAGGTTCTTGAACCCCATCACGTCCTCGTAGAACTTGACCCAGGTGTTCATGCGACCCAGCTCGACGTTGCCGACGCAGTGGTCGACGTGGAGCAGCCCCACGGGCTCCGGGCGGAAGCGGCTCGTCATCGGCCGGAACCCGGGAAGGAAGAGGCCGTCGTAGCTCCGGCGTTCGACCAGCGAGTGGATCGTGTCTCCGTAGGTGTGGATCGCGGCGATGACCACCTCGCCGTCGTCGTCGGTGAGCACCTTCGGCTCGTGCACCGGCCTGGCGCCGCGCTCGACCGCGGCGGCGAACGCCGCGCGCGCGTCATCCACCCAGAGCGCGAGATCCCGGACGCCGTCGCCGTGCAGCGCGACGTGCCGGGCAATGTCGCTGTCCGGTCCCAGCGCGCTGGTGAGGACCAGGCGCACCTTGTTCTGGACGAGGAGGTAGCTGGCGCGATCTCGCACGCCCGTCTCGGGGCCGCGGTACGCGACCAGCTCGTACCCGAAGGCGGACACATAATAGTGGGCGGACTGCTTGGCGTTCCCGACGTAGAACTCGACGTAGTCGGTGCCGTTGATGGGGAACGTGTCGGTCGGGGCCGCCGGGGCGGCCAGCGTATCGGTCTGCATCGGCATCTCCATGGCTCGGCCGGAAGCATCGGCACTGCCGAAAGATAACCCGTCCCTATCCGATGACTACCGACGGCTCCGTGTGTCGCTCTCCCACCTGTTCGTCGAGGATGCGCCGCACCTGCGCGGTGAGCTCGGCGGGCGTATAGGGCTTCTGCAGGTAGGGCTCGCCGCCGCGCAGCAGCCCCTTCTCCCGAACCTCCTCCCCCGTGTAGGCGGACATGAAGAGGATGGGCTTGCGAAGCTGCAGCGCCGCCATGCGCTCCTGGAGCTCCTTGCCACCCATGCCGGGCATGACCACATCCGTGAGGACCAGGTCGATGCTCGCGCCGCGGTCGGCGAGGATCCGCAGCGCCTCCCCGCCCTGGTTCGCTTCGACGGTGCGATATCCGGATTCGCGGAGGGCGCGCGACGCGAGGAGCCGCACCGCATCTTCGTCCTCGACCACGAGGATCGTCTCGTTGCCGCGCCGGGCGGCGACCGCACTGCGCTCGTCGAGCGCCTCGGCGGGGAGCGTGCGCGGGAAGAAGATCGAGAAGGTGGTGCCGGCGCCCTGGGTACTCCGGACCGTCACATACCCTTCGCTCTGCTTGACGATGCCGTAGACGGTCGACAGGCCAAGGCCCGTGCCCTGCCCGATCTCCTTGGTGGTGAAGAACGGCTCGAACACGCGATTCACCGTTTCCTGATCCATGCCGCGCCCGTTGTCGCTCACGGACAGCACGGCATACGTCCCGGCAGGGATCGAGATGCCGATGCGATCGTGCAGGTCGTCCGCCTCCAGGTCCTCGATCGTCGTGCGGATCTCGAGGGTGCCGCCGCCGGCCATCGCATCGCGCGCGTTGAAGGCCAGATTGATGAGGACCTGCTCGAGCTGCGTGCGGTCGATGCGCACCCACGGTGCCTCGCTCGAGAGTCGCATGTCGAGGCCGATGTCCGCCGGCAGCAGCGTACGGAGCAGCTGGACCGTGTCGCCGACGACGAGGTTCATGTCCAGGACGGTGGCCTGCGGGCCCTGCCGGCGGCTGAAGACGAGCAGCTGCTGACTGATCGACGCGGCCCGGAGGGCCGCGCGCCGGATCTCCTCGACGTCCGACCGGTGCTCCGGCGAGAGGTTCTGGGCCTCGAGCAGGAACTCGCTGAAGCCGAGCACGATCGTCATCATGTTGTTCACTTCGTGCGCCACGCCCCCCGCGAGCCGCCCGACCGCCTCGAGGCGCTGCGCGCCCTGCAGCCGGGCCTCCGCCCGCTTGAGCTCTGACAGGTCCTGCAGGTGGATGGCCCGATAGGTCACCACGCCATGATCGTCGCGCACGACCGTCACGTTCTGCAGGACCGGGAAGCGGGAGCCGTCCTGCCGGATGTGGAGGGCCTCGATGGCGTGCGGCTTATCGGGCGCCGCGACGAGCTCCCGCATGACGGCGTCGGCCGATTCCGGCGCGAGGAATTCCGACACCAGGCGGCCGATCAGATCCTCGGGCGCCTCGACCCCATGCATTCGCGCAAACGCGGCGTTGGCCGATTCGATGCGCCAGTCCACCGGGTCGATGATCGCGGCGCCCCAGCTCGCGGTCTCGAACGTGTGCGACCACTTCTCGATCGCCTCGCTGACGTGATAGCGGCTGCTCGCCCGCTGCACGCTCTCGCGAAGCCGCGCATCGCCGAGCGCGATGGCCGTGCGGCGTGCCATGAGAACGCCCGCGGCGAAGTCGGCCGCGGTATAGCCCGGGCTTTCGCCGATCCGGATGAAGGCGAGCGCGCCGAGCGATCGGCCGCGCAGCGTGAGCGGATGCACGATGACGCTGCGGATATCGGCTGCATGCACCAGATCGATCAGGTCCTGCCGATCACCGACCAGGCGGCGCACCGCCTGATCCGTGGTCTCGGGTATCCACTGCGCGCGCAAGGTCCGCTTCGCCGCCAGGGATCCGACAGCGCCATTCACCGATTCGAGGTGCCGCTCGACGTGGCTTCGCCAGGTGGCCGACTCGCGGGGGTCCCGGTGGGCGACTTCCACGAGCGTTTCGTCCTCGCCCGGCACGATGGCCACGGCGACATCGGCGAGCTCGGGGACCATCGCCGTGGTCGCAATCCGGAGCACGGCCGCGCTGCTGCGCGCGCCGTCCAGGCGACGGGTGGCGTCGGTCAGAGTGGTCAGCTTGTCGAACGCCGGCTCGTGCACTCGGCTCGCTCGCTCCTGGTCAAGTTGGCGCAAGGTGGCGGTTTCCCTATGCTGGACCATTCAAGGATACGGCCAGAAACGCCGTGATGCGCGTCGCATCCGCCGCCAGGTCATCAGCAAACCCGGTGCTGCATGGCCGGGCACGTGCTTCCCGAGGTTCTGGAGGGATTGCCTTCCAGCAGGGACGCCCGGGAGCCCGGTCGCCGTTTCACGGCGCTGTCGAAACGCCGCAGGAGAAACTCACGCGCCTCCAGCACCGGCTCGACCTCGAGATCGGCCTTGCCCTCCAGGCGTTGAAGCCTCCGCCGGAAACGTCTATCCGGCGAATTCGGGCGGGTCGAGGCAGGGCTCGTCGGATAGAGCATTACCTGCGCGAAGAAGGTCCCCCAGGACGGTGCCTCACCTCAGTGCATCAGGCGTGCAAACCCGAGCGCCCGGGGCATCTCCTGCTCCGGGCGCCTTATTTTGCCCGTACCGCCACCCCTCATCCGTGGCACCGTCCATGCCGTACGCCGTAAGGCCATCGAGGCCCC
>JBLNHD010000189.1:0-3718 GCA_050268825.1 Gemmatimonadota bacterium | reverse complement strand
AATGCCCCGAGCGCATTCGCCTGCTGCTTCATCGCCCGGGTGATGTTCGCGCTGTCGTCCAGGGCGACGAAGTCGTAGTCCAGCAAGTCCGCGAAGCACGCGCGCCTGGCGCGCAGGCGGTGGCCCGCCGGAACGTCATCACGTCTAGGTTGCCTCCCCTAAGATCCATAATACTGGATCAACGAAAGTGACCGAATCGGCCATTTCCGGGAGTAGTGTCATGCGTCGTGCCCCGCTCGGCCTCGTGCTGTCCGCCTCGCTCCTCAGCGCCATCCTCCTCCGGGCGATGGCCGCGCCGCCCTCCGCGGATGGCCAGTCGGCCGCCGGGCCGTCGGAGGTGTACGTGCTCGCGACCCTCTACCAGCGCCACGACTCGACGCCGGCCTACGATCACGCCACGCTGCGCGCGCTGATCGAGCGGATCGCACCCGACGTCGTCGTGCTCGATGTGTCGCCGACGGAATTGCGCGAGCAGTCGGTGCACCCGAGCAAGCGCGAGTATCCCGAGGTGATCTTCCCCCTGGTGCGCGAGCGGGGCCTGCGCGCCTACGCGGGCGAGCCCGACGAGCCCGAGTTCACCCGGATCGTCCAGGGCCTCGGCGCGGCGCTGGGACAGTTCCGCAGCGCGCATCCTGGCGCAGCCGCTGCCGACCGCGCCTATCAGGAGGCCACCTTCCGGGCGCTGGCGCACCTTTGGCGCACGCCGGCCGACGTCAACGGCGCGCTCACCGATCAGCTGCTCGCCGCGCGGCGCGCCTACCAGGACCGCGTGGCCGGCCCCGAAGTCGCCGAGGCGTGGCGACGGTGGAACGAGCATGCGGTGGCGATCGTCCGGCAGGCGCAGCGCGAGAACCCCGGCGGGCGGATCCTGGTGCTCGTCGGCGTCGAGAACTGCGCCCGGCTGCGCGCTTCGCTGGCTCGGCTGCCGGAGCTGCGCGTCGTCGACATGGAGGAGTGGCTCGGCGGACGGTGACGGCGGGGGGCAGAAACGGAACTGCCCCGCTGCTCGGAGCGGGGCAGTGACGAACGAGAGGCGCCGACCGGAGTCGAACCGGTGATGGAGGTTTTGCAGACCTCTGCCTTACCACTTGGCTACGGCGCCGGGAAATGGCCCGGAAATATAGCGCAAGGCGGCGGCTCCCTCTACTGGACCGGGTGCCGGAGGCGCGCGGGCCCCGGCACCCGACCCCGTCGCGCGTCACTCCGCCTGCAGCAGCCAGTACCGGGTATCTCCCTCGTAGCTCAGGTCGGCGCGCAGCTCGCCGCCCGTCAGGTAGCGGAGGAAGAGCACCCGGATCTGGTGGCCCTCGTCCGACCAGAAGACGAACCGGCAGTAGTCGGTGCCGAAGATCTTCTCGTCGAAGTTGATCTCGCCGGTACCGATCGAGTAGCCCATGGCCTCCGGATCGGAAAACTCGTACCGGTTCTCGCCGGAGAAGGTGAGGGTGACCTCGCTCGTCGGCGGGCCCTGCCAGTCGGGCGGGTTCTGGACGTCCACGATCCGCCACGTCCCGACCTCGGTGACCGCACTCCACCACTGGCTGCAGCTCGCGGAGGTCTGGAGGTCGTCGCCACCGCCGGTGCCGGGGCCGCCGCTCGCCGGCGTGAACACCGCGGCGGTGCCGGCCAGCGCCGGGCTCGAGAAGACGAGCTCGGCCTCGTCGCCGTCGATCGTCACCGCCGCGTGCCCGACCTGCTCGAGCACCCCGCCGACGATGACGGGGTCCACGATCCGCCCGGTGCACGACTCCTCGCCGCACTCGATCTGGTCGATGAACGGATCGCCGATGCCGAGGACCGACGGGTTGGTGCCGAGCGGGGAGTCGCCGAAATCGGCGATGACGGCCTGATCGCCCTCGAACTCGATCGTGAGGCCGTCGATCCCCTCCCAGGTTCCCTCGAGGGCGAAGTCGAGGCCCGCGTCGATCGGGTTGCTGCAGGCGAGTGAGAGCGACAGTGGAAGGGCGAGGAGTACGAGACGGCACCTGCGTACGGCGAAATGCATGCGTTCGGCTCTCCGGATGCAAGAGGGATGGCGAGTTGCGCGCGGCGCGAGCGATCGGCTCGCGTCCACTGCGTGGAGACGCCGGTTCTGGCAAATCGCGCGCCATCCGTTGGCCCCTCGCCGACGATGCAATACTTTCGGGAGGCTTCGAGCACCTGACCACCGACACGCGCTGAAAGGGACTTCGCATGCGAATCGCCGGCTTGCTGCTGCTCGGGATCGTCGCCGCCTCGCCGGTGCTGGCGCAGCAGCGCGCGCGAGCGAGAGACCTCGGCATCCCGTTCGACGGCACCCCCGGGCAGCTCAACGCGATCACCGACGTCGTCGGCGTCGAGGTGGGGCACACGACGATCGTCTCGGGCGCCGGCCGCCTCGAGCGCGGCAAGGGGCCGGTGCGCACCGGAGTCACGGCGGTCATCCCCCGCGGCAAGGAATCGTTCGATCCGGTCTTCGGCGCCTGGTTCGCCCTCAACGGCAACGGCGAGATGACCGGGACGACGTGGATCGACGAGTCGGGTTTCCTCGAAGGGCCCATCGTCATCACCAACACGAACAGCGTCGGGGTGGCACGGGATGCCGTAGTGGCGTGGGCGCTCCGGCGGAATGCGGAGTTCTTCTGGATCCTCCCGGTCGTGGCCGAGACGTTCGACGGGCTCCTCAACGACGTGAACGGCTTCCACGTGCGGCCGGAGCACGTCTTCGCCGCGCTCGACAGCGCGCGCGGCGGGCGGGTCGTCGAAGGCAGTGTCGGCGGCGGCACCGGCATGCTCTGCAACGGCTTCAAGGGCGGGATCGGGACCAGCTCGCGCGTCGTGTCGGAGCGCGCGGGCGGGTACACGGTGGGCGTGCTGGTGCAGTGCAACTACGGGAGCCAGCAGGGGCTCCGGATCGCCGGCGTGCCGGTGGGCCGGGAGATCGCGCTGCGCGGGATCTGCGCCGCGGGGGCGCCGCCGTCGAGCCCCTTCCTGCGCGGAATGCCGAAGTGCGACGAGGACGGCTCGCTGCACGCGCCGGAGCGGCCGCACGCCGAGCTCGGCTCGATCATCATCGTGATCGCCACCGACGCGCCGCTCCTCCCGCACCAGCTCGAGCGCCTCGCGAAGCGCGCCTCGCTCGGCATCGGCCGCGAAGGCGGGATCGCGAGCAACGGGTCGGGCGACATCTTCGTCGCCTTCTCGACGGCCAACCCGCGCGCGGCGGAGGACGAGGGGATCGTCGCGCTCACGATGTTGCCGAACGACCGGATGGACCCGCTCTTCACGGCCACGATCCAGGCCACCGAGGAGGCGATCACCAACGCCATGCTCGCCGCGGAGACGATGACCGGCGCCGACGACCTGCGGGCCTACGGCATTCCGCACGACCGCGTGCGGGAGATCCTCCGGAAGTACAACCGGCTCGCGCCGGAGCCGGGCCGGTAGCCGGGGAGGCCATCGTGACGACCGGCCCTTCGCGGAACGACCTGCCGGCCTGGCTGGATCGCACCGAGTACCCGTTCGCCACTCGGCGGATCACGCTCGCCGGCGGAGCGCAGCTGCACCTGGTGGATGAAGGGCGCGGCCCGGTGGTGCTCCTCGTGCACGGCACGCCGACGTGGTCGTTCGAATGGCGGCACCTGATCCGCGCGCTGTCTCCCGCGCACCGCTGCATCGCTCCCGACCACCTCGGCTTCGGCCTCTCCGACCGGCCGGCGGGGGCGGATTATTCCCCCGA
>JBLNHD010000188.1:0-7533 GCA_050268825.1 Gemmatimonadota bacterium | reverse complement strand
ACTTGCTTGTTGTTCAGCAAGTTATTTCCGAGTGTTGAGCGCGTCAAGCGGCGGTCGCGCGCTGCCGTGACGCCGCCCCCATCGCTCTTGACGTGGGCACGGAAGGTGCAAACTTCAAGACACTCGCACCATTGATAAGAGCCTTTGACGAGCCGCGGAGAGGCCCGCAGTCGGCCGTCTCCGCTGGAGATACAGTGATCCAGGTAGTATGCTCGACCTGCCGCTCCACCCTGTCTGCCGATGCCGCCTTCTGTCCCCATTGTGGGCCGGACAGCGGCGCGCTCTTCGTCCGCGAGAAGGATCGTGTGCCGACCGGCGCGGAAACTGAGACCGTGAGGCGCCTCAAGGCGGCCCTCGGCCCGCAGTTCGAGGTCGTCCGTCTCTTCGGCCGCGGCGGCTTCGCCGAGGTGTACGAGGTGCGCGACACGGAACTGGAGCGGCGGCTCGCGGTCAAGGTGCTCCGCTCGGACATGGCGTGGACGCCCGGCATGCTCCAGCGCTTCAAGCAGGAAGCGCGCTCCGTTGCCCAGCTCACCCATCCCAACACCGTTCCCATCCATTTCGTCGGCGAGGGCGAGGGCCTCGTCTTCTACGTGATGCCCTTCATCGAGGGCGTCACGCTGGCGGACGTGATGCGGGCCGAGGGCGCGCTCGATCCCGAGCGGGCCATCACCGTCGCCCTCCCCGTGCTCGAGGCGCTCGATCATGCGCACCGGGCCGGCATCGTGCACCGCGACATCAAGCCCGACAACATCCTCATCGAGGCCGGCTCCGGGCGCCCGCTGCTCGTGGATTTCGGCATCTCGAAGCGCGTCAACGAGACGACGCCGCTCGCGGAACCGCACGACGGCGTGATCTTCGGCACGCCGATCTACATGAGCCCCGAGCAGGCTCTCGGACAGCACGACGTGGATGCGCGCACCGACATTTATGCGATGGGTGCGCTGCTCTACCACATGATCGTCGGCGCGCCACCGTTCACCGGCGAGACGGCGCACGACATCGTGGCGCAGCACCTCACGGAGTCGGTCCGCTTCCCGCCGGAGCGGGCTGCCGCGATTCCGTCCTGGCTCGCCAATGTCATCCTGCGGGCCATGGCCAAGCAGCCCGACGAGCGCTTCCCCTCGGCTGCAGCGATGCTCGAGCCACTCCGGCAGGGTGCCCGCCGGAAGCGTGCGGCCAACCTCATCACGGCCTCGCGCGTGCTGAGCCGGGTCAACCGGGACGATCCGACGATCCAGCTCGAGGCCGTGCCGGAGCGGCGACGCATTACCGAGCGCCGTTTCCTGCTCACAGGCGCGCTCGCGGTGGGCGCACTCGGTGCCGCCGCGGCGCTCGTGGGCCGTCCCGCGCCTGAATTCGTCGTCGAGAATGCGTTCGGCGAGCCGGTCGCGATCTCCGTCAACGGGGACAGCCAGCGGACCGTTCCGCCGGGAGACTCGCTGCGCGTCGAACTCCCGCGCGGCGCGTCGCTGTCGGCCGAGTGGCAGGTGGTCGGGCCCCGATCCGCCACCGGGGGCCGCCTCGGCGAATCCCTCGGGGGGACCATCCGCGAAGAGGCTCCCGAGGGCCACATCCGCCGCCGACTCGACATGGCTGCCGCAAGCGCGGGCTATATCGTCCCCCGCGTCACGAACGCCACCGACGAGTCGCTCCGGGTCTTCCTGCACGATTCGAGCGGTGCCCGCCGCTGCGACTGCGACGTGCCGCCCGGCGCCACCGACATGCCGCTCGGGTATCTCCGCCTCGACCACACGCGGGCCGTCACCCTTGTGGGGCTCAACGGGGGCCGCGTGACCTACCGCTCGGACTCGCTCGCTTCGCGGGCGGCTGCGGGCACGGGCATCGTGCCGTTGCGTGTGAGCCGCGCCGACCTCGCCGTCCCCCTGGCCGCGAACACCCGGCGCCGGCCGGAGCCGCCGCCGTCGGAACCGGCGAACGACCTGCCGGACCTCATGATCTCCGTTCCGCCGCCGCAGCCGGTGGACACGGCGCCGCTCGCCGCCGACTCCGTCGTTCCCAAGCCCGACAGCACGACCGAGCCGAAGAAAGACGATCCGCTCGGGCCGATCTTCCAGAATCGCTGATCCCGTGCTCGTGCCGCCCGCTCGTGCCGCCGAGCCGGACGCGTCCCGCCGAGGCGCGATCCTGCCATGGCTCCTCCTTGCGCTTCTGCTCATCGCCGGCTTCATCGGCTGGCGGCTTGCCACGCGCCCGGTGCTCGTCGTGGTGAACGGGCTCGTGCTGCCGGCGAACGTGCGGGTCAATGGCGGGGAAACCCTGCTCCTCGCGCCGGGCGACAGCGTGGAGCAGCCGCTGAGCCGCGACGAGCCGAATACGCTGCTCTGGGAGATGCGCCGTCCGCTGACCCGCGGGGGCGTGCCGGTGGGGGCGGGACTTGGTGCATCGCACCTGCTCGCGGAGCCAAGCGGCCGGGAGCGGCACGTTCTCCGGGCGATGCGCGGCGATACGGCCTTCTTCGCGCCGCTGATCACCAACGCCACCGGCGTCCCGCTCCTGGTGCGGATCAATGCGGGACTGGCGGGCGGGGAGGAGTGCCCGTGCGAGGTGCCGCCGGCGGCGCACCGCCTCCCGATCGGCTACTACCGCCTCTTCCAGAACAGCACCGTCGAAGTGCGCGACTCGCTCGGACGCCGCGCGACATTCCGGAATCTCGGTCCCGAAACCGATCCGGTCAGCGGCGCGGTCGGGCTCCGCTTCGAGGTGAACGACCTGCGCTGACTACTCCCGCTTCTTCTTCTTGCGCAGCTCCAGCAGCCGACCCGGCGTCATCGCCTCGAACCCATAGCGCTCGCGGACCGCATCGACCGCCTCAGTGAGGCGGCGGAGGCGCGCGCGCGATGCGGGCTCGAAGAGATCCGCCTCTACGGCCGTCCCCAGGTTCGTGGCGGCCACGCCAAGAAGCCGCACCCCCCGATCACGGCGCCGCGCCTCGTCGAAGGCACCGACCAGCAGCCGCCGCGCCGCGGCCAGCAGCTCCGCATCGAGCGCCGTGGCCCCGGGCAGCGTTTCGCGGCGGGTGACCGTCCGGAAGTCGTCGTGGCGAAGCTTGAGCGTCACCGTCCGGGCAACGAGGTGCTCTTCGCGCAGCTGCGACGCCACGCGCGCGGTGAGCAGCGTGAGGATGGTGTCGAGGCGCGCCGGATCCCGCTCGTCTCGCGAGAAGGTCGTTTCGCGGCTTACCGAGCGCGGAAGGCGGTCGGGACGGATGGTGGCGCCCCCGAAGCCGTGCGCGCGGAGCTTGAGCGCCCGTCCTTCCTCACCGATCAGTCGGACCAGGGCGGCCTCGTCCATCCGCTGCACCTGGTGCACGTCGACGAGGCCCAGCTCCTTCCAGCGCTCCGCGGTCCTGGGGCCGACACCCGGCATCGCCGATAGCGGGAGTCCGGCGAGGAAGCCCTGCTCCCACCCGGCGCGGACCTCGAGGAGGCCGCGCGGCTTGGCCTGGTCGCTCGCGAGCTTGGCGATCATCCGGTTCGGCCCGATGCCAATGCTGCAGTCGAGCCCGGCGCGGGCGCGAATGGCGTCGCGGATCGATTCCGCGACCGGAAGGAGCGACACGGGGAAGAGCCGCTCCGTTCCCGCGAAGTCGAGATACGCCTCGTCGAGGGAGGCCATCGCCACCTGCGGCGCGAAGTCGCGCAGCACGCCCGCCACGGCCTCTGACGCCTCGCGATAGTGAGGGAACGAGCCCTGAAAGAATGTCGCCTTCGGACAGAGGCGGACCGCCTCGGCGATCGGCATTCCGGATCGGACGCCGAAGGCGCGCGCGCCGTACGAGGCGGACTGCACCACGCCGCGCTGCTCCCGCCTCCCTCCGACCACCAGGAGCTCGACGTCGCGCAGCTCGGGGTTCCGCTGGCGGCACACTTCGACGAAGAAGGCGTCGAGGTCCACGTGCATGATGCGGGCGGGCATGGCGGGAGTCTGGGCCGTGGCGGTGCCACAGTCAACGGCCGCGGGGTCGGATCGGCGGGTCGGTAGTCCTACGGATATTGCCCGCGCCGGTACCGGTTCATATCGTGTGGCGCCATCCGGTGCGGCACGCCCCGGCGCACCTCGGGCTGCTGCGTCATCCATCCACAGGAGAATGCCCCGAATGCCCCGTTCCTTCCTCCGTCTCACCGGGGCGGCCGCCGCCGTTGCCGCCCTTGCCGCTTGCAACGACACGTCGGCGCCGACCGGCGACGACGAGCTCGTCCCGGCACTTGCTCCCTCCGCCTCCCGCGGTGCCCTCGAGGCCGTGATGCCGGGCGAAGTCATCGTCCAGATGCGCGGCGAGGCTGATCCCGCCGAGTTTGCGCGCGGGAAGAGCCTCGCCCTTGCAGCGCGGCTCTCGGCGCCCGGGCTCGCCATCGTGCGCGTGCCGGTGGGCAACGAGCGGGCCATGGCCGCACAGCTCAACCGCGACCCGGCGCTTCGCTTCGCGGAGCCGAACTACCTCCGGCAACCACACGCGATCGATCCCAGACTCTGGGCCTTCTACAACCCGGGCGGACTGACCATCAGGTTCACCCGAGGTGGAAGCAAGGGCCAGATCGTCGGCAGTTACCTCTCCAATCCGGACGCGGACGAGGACAACATCGAGGGCTATGCCGGCAGCGGCGCAAACGTGGTCGTCGGCAGCATCGATACGGGCGCGGACATGGATCACCCGGAACTGGCCGGCCGCACCATCGCCGGGCGTGACTGGGTCAACAACGACAACGACCCATCCGATGACAACGGACACGGCACGCACACCTCCGGTACGATGGCGGGGACGAATGTCGGCGTCGCGGGCGTCGCCGGCGCCGCCGCGAAGGTGAAGGTCTACGTGCAGAAGGTCTGCGGCCGGCGCGGCTGCCCGTCGTCCGCCATTGCCAGCGCCATCCGCGCTGCGGCCGATCAGCCGAACCTCGTCGCCATGAACCTGAGCCTGGGTGGCGGAAGCCTCTCGCAGGCCGAGCAGGATGCCATCGACTACGCGAAGTCGAAGAACGTGCTCGTGATCGCGTCGGCGGGGAACAGCGGTGAGGGCGAGGTCTCCTGTCCCGCTTGCGACGAGGATGCCATCTCGGTCGCCGCGACGAACTGGCGGGATGAGCTCTCCTACTATACGCAGTATGGACCCGGGCTCGACATCGCCGCCCCGGGTGGCGAGTGCTATTCGAACACGTCCGATGAGTCGTGCATCTACAGCAGCTACCTCGATGGCGGGTACGCCATGCTCCAGGGTACCTCCATGGCGGCGCCGCAGGTCACGGGCACCGCGGCCATCGTCGCCTCGATGACCGGGCTGCGCGGGGCGGCGCTGCGCTCGCGGCTCGAGTCCACGACCGACGATCTCGGGGCGGGCGGGTACGATCAGGAGTACGGCAACGGGCGGCTGAACAGCTATCGCGCAGTGACGGGATCGACGCTGGGCGGCCAGCAGTAATTACGACGGTCTCCTGGGATGACGGCGGGCCCGCGCGGCCCGCCGTTTTCGTTTGGCGCCCCGTTTCGGGGAGACCGGGGTCCTTGTAGTTTTGCCTATCCCGGAACTTCCTCCGAAAGGACATCGTGCGCGTCTCCTTCCTCGGACTCGGCGCCATCGGGCGGCCGATGGCCGCGCGCCTGGCGGGCCCCTTCGAGCTCACCGTCTGGAACCGCACGGCATCGCGCGCAGCCGACTTCGCGCGCGAGCATCGTGCCCGGGTCGCGCCCACGCCGCGCGCGGCGGCGATGAACGCCCAGGCCATCATCACCTGCCTGCCGACATCGGCCGACGTCGAGGGGCTGCTGGACGGCGACGACGGCCTGCTCGCTGCGCTCGAGCCGGGCGCGCTGGTCATCGACTGCACGTCGGGGGATCCCGCCGGCTCGCGCCGGATCGCGGCCCGGGTCGAGGCGGCGGGTGCCGCATTCGCCGACGCGCCGGTGAGCGGCGGGACCAACGGCGCGGCCGCCGGGACGCTCACGGTCATGGTCGGATCCGACGACGTCACCTTCACGCGCGTGCGCGACGTCGTGCGCCCGTTCGCCGGGCGCGTCGAGCACATGGGACCCGTTGGCGCCGGCCACGCCATGAAGGCGGTCAACAACGCGCTCCTTGCCGTGAACATCGCGGCCGCCGGCGAAGGCCTGGCGACGCTCGTCAAGGCCGGCGTCCCGGCGGCGAAGGCCGTCGAGGTGCTCAATGCGTCGAGCGGACGCTCGTTCGTGAGCGAGCAGCTGATCCCCGAGCGGGTCCTGACCGGCGCATGGCCGCGCACCTTCCGGCTGGCGCTGCTGGACAAGGACACCGGCATCGCGCTGGCGCTGGCCGACGAGCTCGGGGTCGAGACGCCCGTCATGGCGGTGACCGGCGACGTGCTCGCCGTGGCGGGGCGGGTGCTGGGCCCGGAAGCCGATTATCTCGAGGCCATCCGCGTCGTCGAGGCGCAGGCCGGCGTCGAGATCCGCGGATGACGGGCGCGCCACCCCGCGTCCGCGCTGCCGGACCCGAGGACGCCGGCATCGTTCTCTCGCTGATCGACGCGCTCGCCGATTACGAGAAGCTCCCGCGGCCCGATGCGGGGGCGCGGGCCCGACTGCTGGCCGACGGGTTCGGGAGCACGCCGCGCTTTCACGCCCTGATCGCCGAAGGCGGCGATCCGACCGCGCCGGTGGGCTACGCGCTCTACTTCGAGACGTACTCGAGCTTCCTGGCCCGCCCGACTCTCTACCTCGAGGACCTCTTCATCGTGCCCGAGGCGCGGCGCGGCGGGCATGGGCTCGCGCTCTTTCGCGCGCTGGCCCGGGTGGCGGTGTCACGCGGCTGCGCGCGGATGGAATGGAGCGTCCTCAAGTGGAACCGGCTCGCGATCGACTTCTACGATCATCTCGGCGCCGCCCCGCTCGCGGAATGGCAGCCGTACCGGCTGGAAGGCGAGGCGCTCGATCGGGTGGCGGAGGGTTGACCCGGACTTGTGTGGCCGGCGTCCGGCGGGTGACTTTCCGGCAGGAGCTCCCTGCATTCCATGGAGGCGCGCGTGAGTGACTGGGCCCGTACGCACCGCGTGCCCGCGGCCGTGATGCTCGCGGGCGGCGAAGTCGTCATCGGGGAACTGCACCTGCAGCCGTTCGTGCCGCACCGCTCGGGCCCGGAATCGCCGATCGAGCTGCTCAACCGTCCCGATCCCTTCTTCGCCGTGGCGGTGGCCGAAGGGGGTGTGGCCTTCTTCTCCAAGGCGCAGGTGGCCGTGGTGTCCTGCGCCACCGAGGACCTGCCGGGGCAGGACCCGGAGCGTGCCAGCGTCTCCATTCACGCGGAGATGGACGTCCGGATCGGCGCCACCGAGTATCGGGGCCGGGTGGCCTACGAGCTGCCGCCGACCCGCACCCGCACGCTGGATTTCCTCAACGGTGCCGGCACCTTCTTCGGGCTCGTGGCCGGGTCCACCACGCGATTCGTGAACCGGTCCCACGTCCGCCTCATCCGCCCCCTCGACTGAGCACTCTCGTGGCGAGACTCGACAAGCTGATCCAGCTCCTGCACGAGCAGCAGGC
>JBLNHD010000187.1:0-3763 GCA_050268825.1 Gemmatimonadota bacterium | reverse complement strand
TCGACCGGCAGGATGAACCAGAAGGTGCTTCCCCGGCCGACGATCGAATCGACGCCGATGGCTCCGCCGTGCAGGTCCACGAAACTCTTGCAGAGCGCCAGGCCCAGGCCGGTGCCCTGGGCCTGGCGCGTGAACGAGCTGTCCACCTGGCTGAACTCGCGGAAGAGCTTGGGCCGGTCTTCCTCGCGGACCCCGATACCGGTGTCGATCACCGAGACCCACACTGCGTCACGGCTCATGAGCTTCGGCGCATCCCCGGCACGCTCGGCGGGCACCGGCATCGGAGTGCGCGTGCGCACCGCGGAGAGCGTGATCTTGCCGCCGTCCGGCGTGAACTTCGAGGCGTTCGAGAGGAGGTTGAAGAGCACCTGCCGCACCCGGAAGCCGTCGGCGAGGATCGTGAGGTCCATGTCCGCTTCGACCCGGACGTCGCATTCCTGCGATTTCTCCGCACGCAGGCTCGCCGTGTCGGCCACGGCCCCGACGATCGCCTCGCGAATGTCGGTGGGGCTGAGCGAGAGCGCCATGCGCCCCGCCTCGATCTTGGAGAGGTCGAGCACGCTGTTGATGAGGCCGAGCAGGTGGCGCCCGTTGCGCAGGACGGACTCGAGGAAGTCGCGCTGCACCTCGTTGACGGCGCCGACCTGTTCGGTGAGCAGGAGATCGCTGAAGCCGATGATCGCGTTGAGCGGCGTGCGCAGCTCATGGCTCATGTTGGCCAGGAACTCGCTCTTGAGCTGTGTGGCGCGCTGGAGCTCCCGGTTCTTGGCCGCCAGTGCGATCTCGTTCTCGCGGCTCGCCTGCAGGCCGGCGGCGCGGTCGAGGCCCACGACGACCTGGTCGCCGAGGACCTCGAGCAGCTGCAGGTCCTGGTCGCCGAAGCCGCGCCCGTCCAGCCGGTTGTACGCGGCCACGGTGCCGATCACGAGGCCGGCGGAGCGAAGCGGGGCGATCGCGGCCGTGGTGAGCGGGACCGGGAGCACCGCTTCTCGGTAGCTCCGCGGGTCGGCGTCGATGTTGTTGACGACGAGCGACTGATTGTGCGTGACGGCCCAGCCGAGCAGCGAATGGTCCACGGGCAGGAGGTTGCCGACCGTCACCTCGAGCGGGCCGGTGGCCGCCACGACCCGGAGGAATCGTCCCTCCTCCACCATGATCGTGACGCCGCCGCTCTCGGCCTGCAGGAGATCGGCGGCGGCGCGCGCCACCTCCCGCTGCAGCTCGGACACGCTCTTCCCCGACAGGAGCGTCCCGCCCAGATGCCGCAGCCGCTCGAGCTCGCGGTTGCGCGCGGACGCTGCCTCGAGCGCCTGCCGGAGGGTTTCGCTCTGAGCCGCGGCGAGGATCCGGCCGCGCCGCACGGCGACCAGCGCTGCGACGCTGGCGACGAGCGCGACGGCGATCGCCGCGATGTCGCTGCGACGGTCGGACAGGTACAGCGCGCACCAGAAGAGGATCACCACCGCCGCGGCCAGCGGCCGCACGGTGTAGAGCCGGCGCGCGACGTCGCGGATCGTCACCCGTCGCCCTCGGCCAGGAGCTCGCGGAATTCGGTCTGCCCGGTGCGGAGCATGCGGCGGAGGTAGGGGCGGCAGAGCCCGCACTGGTCACCGCAGCCCGTCTCGCGCATCACCTCGGCGAGGTCCCACCCTTCGGCGCGCGCCAGGGGAAGGAGCCGGTCGAAGGGAAAGCGCATGCAGATGCAGCGGGACACCAGGACGGCGCCGGCCGTGCCGGGTTCGGTCACGGATTCGACGGGCGGACGTCGAGCTCGCTCACGAGCGCGCGCTCGGGGAGCTCGAGCGCGGCGAGGATCGTCGCGGCGACGTCGTCGGGATGGAGGATGCGCCGGGCCGGCGCATCCGGGTCTTCCTGACTCCGGATCAGCCCGGTGTCCACCGAGCCCGGGCAGATGGCGATCACGCGGATTCCCAGCGTGCGCACCTCGAGCATGAGCGAGCGGCTGAAGCCGAGCACCGCGTGCTTGGATGCCGCATAGGCGGTGGCGCCCTTCACGCCGTTCTTCCCTGCGAGGCTCGCGACGTTGACGACCGCACCGTGCGACCGCTCGATCATGCCGGGCAGGAATTCGCGCGTCATGAGGTAGAGGCTGCGCACGTTCGTGGCCATGGTGCGGTCCCAGTCGTCGAGCGTCTGCTCCAGGAACGGCTTGAAGACCGCGATGCCGGCGTTGTTGACCAGCACCTCCACGGGTCCGATGCGCTCCTGGACGGTGCGGGCGATGCGGCGCGCATCCGCTTCGGCGCCGACGTCGCCCGCTGCGCCCGCCGCTTCGATGCCCGCGGCGCGCAGCTCGGCGACGAGGGCCTCGACCCGGGACTCCGTGCGCGCGCACACGCCGACGCGCCATCCCGCCCGCCCGAAGGCAAGCGCCGTGGCTCGGCCGATCCCCTCGGTGGCGCCGGTGACGAGTGCGGTAGGCATGCCGGAAGGTAACCGACACGCCATACTTGAACGATGTCGCACCCTCTCGCACCCCCGATGATCCGCCAGACGGGACCACGCGGCGGCCGGAATCCGGGGCCGCCCGACCGGCCCGAGACGTGGCGCGAGCGCCTCGCGGCGATGCGGCACCTGCCGCGGCTTCTCCGGCTCGTCTGGCAGACCCAGCCGGCCTACGTGGTGGGCGTCCTCCTGCTGCGGCTGGTCGGCGCCGTGATTCCGCTCGGCGTGCTCTGGGTGGGGAAGCTCATCGTGGACGAGGTGGTGGCGCGCATCGCCACGTACCAGGCCACCGGTGCCGTGGAATGGGAACGGCTCGCGTGGCTCCTCGCGGCGGAGTTCGGGATCGCGCTCGTCGGCGCGGCGGCCTCCCGGGCCGGCGCGCTCCTCGAAAGCCTCCTCGGGGACCTCTTCGCCAACGCGACGAGCGTCCGGCTCATGAGCCATGCGGCCGCGCTCGACCTCGAGCAGCTCGAGAACGCCGAGATCTACGACAAGCTCGAGCGCGCCCGCCGGCAGACCGTGGGCCGCATCGCGCTCTTCTCGCTGCTCCTGCAGAGCGTGCAGGACGTGATCACGCTCGTGAGCCTCACCATCGCACTCGCGCTGTACGTACCCTGGCTGCTCGTGCTGCTCGCCGTCGCGGTGCTGCCTTCCCTGCTTGGCGAGACGCATTTCGCGTCGCTGGGATATTCGCTCCTCTACTCATGGACCCCGCAGCGCCGGCAGCTCGACTACCTCCGCTTCATCGGCGCGAGCGATATCTCCGCGAAGGAACTCAAGCTCTTCGGGCTTTCGTCGTTCCTCGTCGGACGGTACGAGCAGCTCGCGCGCGAGTTCTACCAGGCCAACCGCAACCTCGCCATCCGGCGGAGCGCCGTGTCGGTCGCCCTCAATGCCCTCGGCACGCTGGGATACTACGGCGCGTACGGTGCGATCATCTACCTGACCGTGACGGGTTACCGATCGCCGGCCGGCGTGTTCACCATCGGTGTGCTGACCTTTCTTGCCGGGAGCTTCCGGCAGAGCCGGGACCTGATCCAGCGGGTGCTGCTCTCCTTCGCCCAGGTGTACGAGCAGAGCCTCTACCTCGACGATCTCTTCGGCTTCTTCGAGATCGAGCCGACCATCCGGGATCATCCGAAGGCGCGGCCCGTCCCGGCACCGATTCAGCGCGGATTCCGCTTCGAGAACGTCGGGTTCCGGTATGCCGGGTCGGAGCGCTGGGCGGTACGCGGGTTGTCATTCTCCCTCGCGCCCGGAGAGCGGATCGCGCTGGTCGGTGAGAACGGCGCCGGGA
>JBLNHD010000186.1:0-6810 GCA_050268825.1 Gemmatimonadota bacterium | reverse complement strand
CCATCCACCGTCGTCGTGACCGAGGCGAGACCAGGTTCCCGGCGCACCGTGATGGCGTAGGTGGTCCCGCCGAAGCGGTAGTCGATCGTGTACTCCTCCCACGCCGCCGGCGCGCGCGGCTCGACGAAGAGTGCGTCGCCGCGCTTCACGAGGCCGAGAATCCCCTCGACGCCCACCCGGTACATCCAGCTCGCCGAGCCGGTGTACCAGGTCCACCCCCCGCGGCCGAGGTGGCCTTCCGCGGTGTAGACGTCCGCGGCGACCACGTACGGCTCCACCTTGTACGTGGCCACATCCTCGGGTGTGCGCGCGTGCGTGAGTGGATTGATCATCTGATAGAGCTCGAGCGCGCGGTCTCCGGCACCGCGCAAGGCGGTGGCCAGCACGGCCCAGAGCGCCGCGTGCGTGTACTGCGCGCCGTTCTCGCGCACGCCGGGGAGGTAGCCCTTGATGTAGCCGGGGTCGAGCGGCGTCTTGTCGAAGGGCGGGGTGAGCAGCATGAGGAGTCGTGCCTCCTCGTGCACCAGGTGATGCTCGAGCGAGGCCATGGCCTGTGCCTGGCGATCGGGGCGGCCCGCGCCCGAGATCACGCTCCAGCTCTGGGCAATCGAGTCGATCCGGCATTCCTCGCTCTGGGCGGAGCCGAGGGGCGTTCCATCGTCGAACCAGGCGCGCCGGTACCACGCGCCGTCCCATGCGTGCGCCTCCATTGCAGCCACGTAGGCGTCGGCCTTCTCGCGGAACTCGGCCGCCGTCGAGCCATCGTTCCGCGCCTCGGCGAGCCGCGCGAATCCGCGAAGCGTCGTGACGAGGAACCACCCCAGCCAGACGCTCTCGCCGCGCCCTTCGACGCCCACGCGGTTCATGCCGTCGTTCCAGTCGCCGATGCCGATCAGGGGCAGCCCATGCGCGCCGGTGGTGCACGCGCGCCGAAGGGCGCGAGCACAGTGCTCGTACACGCTCGCGCGTTCCTCGGTGACTTCCGGCAGGTCGTACACCTCGTGCTCGTCCGGCTCCAGCTGGCGCATCGTGAGGAACGGCGCCTCCTCGTCGAGCACGGCCGCGTCGCCGGTGACGGTGACGTAGTGCTCCGCGACGAACGGAAGCCAGGCGAGGTCGTCGGAGAAGCGGGTCCGGACGCCCCGCCCGCTGTGCGGATGCCACCAGTGCTGCACATCCCCCTCGACGAACTGGCGCGATGCGGCGCGCACGAGGTGTTCCCGGGCCAGCGCGGGCTCGGCGTGAAGGAACGCCATCGTATCCTGCAGCTGGTCGCGAAAGCCGTAGGCGCCACTGCTCTGGTAGAGCGCCGTCCTCCCCCACATGCGGCAGGAGAGCGCCTGATAGAGCGTCCACACGTTGATCATCGCGTCGAACGAGGGCTCCGGCGTGCGCACGCGAACGACCGAGAGCCGCCGCGACCACCCTTCGATGAACCGGTCGAGGGCAGCGCGCGCGGATCGGGGAACGCGATACTCGGCGACCAGCCGCTGCGCCTCCTCCGCCGTCGCGGCCGCCCCGAGAACGAGGATGACCTCGCGTGTTTCGCCGGGATCGAGCTCCAGCGCACACTGAAGCGCCGCGCACGGGTCCTTCCCCACACCCGTGCGCCCGGCGAGGGGCTCTCCGTCTACCAGCGCCTGCGGCGCGGCCGGGGAGCCATTGCGCCCGAGGAACTCCCGCCGGCTCGCCGTGTGTGCGGACACCGGCGCGCTGATGGCGTGGAAGGCATGCCATGAGGCGAAACTGGGATCGAACGTGTTCGACGCGTAGATCGTCCCGGTGTCCGCGTCGAACGTCGTCTGGATCGTGTGCTGCGTGTGCTCGCGCAGGGCGCCGAGCGTCCACTCGAGATAGCTCGTCACGACGAGGCGCCGGGATCGCGAGCTCTCGTTGGTGATGCGCAGGACCGAGAGGCGCACCGGACGCTCGTCGGCCATGCCGAGGGTCAGGTGTGTCCTGATTCCGTCCTGTGCCGATTCGAACGATGTGTACCCCTGCCCGTGCCGCACCCGGAACGGGGCGCCGCTGTCCACCGGGCCGGGCGTCGCCGACCAGAGCGTGCCGGCGTCGGGGTCCTGCAGGTAGATCGCATCGGTCACCGGGTCGCTGACCGGATCGTTGTGCCAGGGCGTGAGCCGGTAGAAGAAGCTGTTCTCGGCCCAGGTGCACCCGCCCCCCCGCTCCGACACGATGAATCCGCCGGCCGCATTGGCAACCACGTTGATCCACGGCGCCGGCGGAATCCGGTTGCCGGCAACGTCGATCTCGTAGGCGCCGTCCGCGGTGAGGCGTCCGAACCCGTTGTCGAGCCCGGGAGCGAGGCTCTGGTGCGACGCGTCCTCCGGGCCGGGGGGATTCCGCGGGGCGCCTCCGCCCCGCGCGGGCGAGAGCGCCGAGGGGATCAGTCCCTCGAGCCGGCGGATCGTGCGAACCACGCGCGACTGCCGCCGCCGCTCGGGACTCCGCAGCGGCGCGGCCGCCGCGGGCTCGGTGTCCGCCTCCGTCTCCTGGTCCGCGACGTCATAGGGTGCCGCGTCGTCGGTGATCCGGCCGATCGCGCGCCCGTCGCAGGCCACGTGAAGTCGTGCGGTGGCGCGGAGCATGGCCAGCTCGTCGCTACCCATCTGGTCCGACTGCCGGATGAACACTCCGCCCGCCTGGTCGAAGACGCCGCTCTCCCCGACCGCATGCAGCAGCGCGGTCACGCGATCGGAGAGGTCGCCGAGGTACTGCGTGGGCTGCGTCTTGAGGATGACGAGGTCCACCGTCATGCCGCGCCGCCGCCAGTACCGGTGCGCCGTGAGGAGCTGGCGGAGTGTCGGCAGCCCGTCCACCGATTCGATCGTGGCGAGGAGGATCGGCCAGTCGCCCGAGACGCCGACGGACCAGAGGAGCGGCTGCGAGCCGCGGTTGAGGCGGAGCTCGGCCTGCGGCGCGCGGCGCGCGGCGGCCCCGTACAGCAGATCCCCGGCAAGCTCCTGGAACACCGCCGCCTCGGCCGGTGTCACGCCGAGCTCCCGGAGCTCGATCTGCGTCGAGGTCCACGCCAGGTCGAGTCCGCGCTGCGCGGCGTGCGGGTCGTGGTAGCGATCGGCGAGCTGGAACGCCTGCTCGCGCGTGGCGGCAACGAGCGTGGTGAACGACGCACTCGCCGATTGCCCCGGCTCGAGCGTGAGCCGCACGCGGAGGGCGAACACCGGGTCGAGCACTGCCCCGGTCGTGCCCGAGAGCGGCGAGCCGTCCTCGACCGCAGCCGGATTGCGGGTCGAGCGGCCGCGTCCGATGAAGCGGGCGCGGTCGGTCTCGCACGTCACCGGCTCGGCGAGGGCCTGGCTGGTCGCCGCGACGTGGACGCACCAGACGGCGGCTTCCTTGCCGGAGCGGGGCCGCCGCGTGGCGGTGATGGCGCAGCACCACGCGTGATACTCGGTCTCCACGAAGAGGTTCGCGAATGCCGGATGCGCCCGGTCGGCTTCCGGCGACGTGAGGACGATCTCGCCGTAGCTCGTGAGCTCGATGTCGCGCCGCTCGTCGCTGTTGTTCGTGACCGTGATGCGCCGAACCTCGGCCGAGTCCTCGGGCACGACGGCGATCTCGGTGCGCGTCTCGATCGGGCCGTCGGCGCGATGGACGGTGACGCGATCGGTCGCGAGGTACGCGCGGTACCAGTCGGCCGGTGCGCCCACCGGCTGGTGCGTCGCCGACCAGAAGTGGCCCGACGTCGTGTCGCGCACGTAGCAGAACTGGCCGGTCGCATCGCGGGTGCCGTCCGAGCGCCACCGTGTCACGGCGAGCCCTTCGTAGCGGCTGTACCCGCCCCCGCACTGGCTGACCATGATCGTGTACGGCAATTGCCCGAGCAGGGCCACGTGCGGGCGCGGTGTATCGGCCGAGTCGATCTCCCGTACGGCGGGCCGCTCCATCTCGGGCTCGGGGAGCGCCTCGTCCACGCGCGCGCCCTGCCCGCGCTGGATCACGAGCCGGCGCGGAATGCGCTCGTGCAGCAGCAGCTCGGCAGCCCGGACCATCGGGTCGGCGTGGAACCGGCGCTGCCAGAGCTGGCCCGTGAGGATGTTGGTGAGCGCCACGAGCCCCATCCCGACATGATGGGCCATGTACGTCCGCACGACGGCGTAATCGCGCTCCGGATCTGGCCGCGTGAAGTCCACCGCGTCCCGGAAGCCGTACGGGCCGAGGAGGCCATACGCTTCCAGCTTCGCCAGGTTCGGCAGCGCGCGCCTGGCCTCGACCATGGCGGCGAGGAGCGAGGCATACGGCGCCACGACGAGGTCCCGTCCGAGCCCGCGCTTGAGCGCGAGGTCGGGTACGCCGAAGGCGCGGTACTGATAGGTGTAGCTGCGGTCCCGCAGGTTGTACGCGCTTTCACTGATGCCCCACGGCACGTTCCGCTCCGCCGCGTACGAGGCGTGCCGCTGCACGGCCCCCTCGTACGTCTGCGCCAGCACGGTGAACGGAAAGGAGCGCATGACGAGCATCGGCATCAGGTACTCGAAGATGCTGCCGCTCCACGAGACGAGCGCCGGCGCACCGCTGGCCCGGGTCAGCGTCCGGCCCAGGCGGAACCAGTGCTCAACCGGAACGTCGTTCTTGGCGATGGCCAGGAAGCTCGCGAGCCGCGCCTCGGAGGCGAGAAGGTCGTAGTACGAGGAATCCAGCGTGTGGCTCGTCTGCTGGTACCCGATGGCGAAGAGCCGCCGCTGCTCATCGAAGAGGAAGCGGAAATCCATCTCCATCGCGTACTGGAACGCGCGCTCGCCGATCGCCTCGAGTCGCGTGGCCAGCTGCCGGGCCTCGGGTGACGTCTCGGCGAGCTGGAGCAGGGTCGCCCCCGGGGCACCGGCGGCGAGCGCCACCCATTTGCGCTGCGAGTCGATCAGCCGGAGGGCCCACGTCACCCAGTAGGCCTCTTCCGGCCGGTGCGCCCGGAGGGCACCTTCCGCCGCCCGCAGCCGTTCGGCGAGGCTGTCCAGCCCGGGAATGGTGAGGGGCTCATTCCGCGCGGCCTTCGCGGCAGCCCGCGCGGTTCGCAGCTCCGGGGGCAACTCGGGCGTCCCGGCGCCATTGCCGCTCGGTTCCGGCGCCGCGAGCACCGTCAGCTCGGCGACGTCGAGCGCCGTTTCCACCGCGCGAATGAGCCGCGAATCCACGACGGCGTTCCCGGCAATCTCGATGCACCCTTGCCGGAGCGCCACGAGGTGTCCGGCCAGGTTGCCACTGTCCACCGTGGAGATGTACGCCGGCTCGAGCACGCGCAGGTCGTCGAGCGCGTACCAGTTGAAGAAGTGCCCCCGGAACCGCCGCAGCCGCTCGAGCGAGCGGAGCGCGCGCTCCAGCCGGTCCGCCATCTGCTCGACCGGGAGAAAGCCGAGGTCGGCGGCGCTCGCCGTGGAGATGAGCTGCAGGCCGATGTTGGTCGGCGAGGTGCGCATCGCGACGGCGGGGGAGGGGTCCTCCTGGAAGTTGTCGGGCGCGAGCCAGTTGGTGCCCGCCGTGACGAAGGCATCGAAGTAGCGCCAGTGCAGCAGCGCGTAGCGGATGGCCTGGCCGCGCGCCTCCGGTGAGAGCCGCTGCTCCCGCGCGATGGCCGGCGCACCGAGGGCGTACGCGATCGCGGGTGCGACGGCCCAGGCGGTGGCAATGGGCAGAAGTCCGATGAGCAGCTCCCAGAGCGGCGCGGGGTTCGGGCTGCCGGGCGCGGCTCGCCAGAGGATGATCCCGAGCACCGTGGCGGCGAGCAGCGGCGCAGGCCACATCGCGCGCCAGATGACGCGGGGCGAATCCGCGACCGCGTGCTCCGCCTGCATGGCGGTCTGCCATTCGAGCAGGTGCTTGCGCGACACGCCTAGCCGCCAGAGCGCGCGGAAGATCGCGTCGAGGGAATTCCAGGCCTGGTGGGGCAGGTAGACGAGGGCGAGTGCCACCTGCTTCGCGCTGGTGAGGGCGTCCCGGCCGACGGCTCCGTAATAAGCGCGCCATGACTTGTCGAACGGCGGCCGCACGAGCGCGAGCAGCAGTGCCACGATCCACGGCGCCGCGATCGCCCCCAGCCCGATGAGGGTCCAGCGCACGGGTGCCACCGGCAGGAAGAGCCAGCCGGCCAGCAGGAAGACGAGCTGCGCGATCTCGACCACGCTGCGCCGCAGGTTGTCCACGATCTTCCAGCGCGACAGGAGCGAGAGGCGGTTCGGCTCCCGCCCTTCGGCTGCCGGCACCGTGGGCCGGAGCCAGGGCAGCAGCTGCCAGTCGCCGCGCGTCCAGCGGTGCTTCCGGCGGGTGAAGGTGAGGTACCGCGCGGGGTAGTCGTCGTAGACGATGACGTCGGTCGCCAGTCCGGCCCGCGCGTAATTCCCTTCGATCAGGTCGTGCGAGAGGAGCGTGTTCTCCGGAAAGCGCCCGCCGGTGGCCTGCTCGAACGCCGCGACGTCGTAGACCCCCTTTCCCGCGAAGCTTCCTTCCGCATAGAGGTCCTGGTACACATCGGACACGGCCGTGGTGTACGGGTCCACCCCTGGATGGCCGGAGTGGATCGACGCAAAGAGCGACCGGTGCGCGCTCGGCAGCGAGACGCCGACGCGCGGTTGCAGGATACCGTAGCCGCGCACCACCCGGCCGCGCGCCGGGTCATAGACGGCGCGGTTGAGCGGATGCGCCAGCGCGCCGACCAGCAGCGCCCCCGTTTCCGGCGGGAGCACGGTGTCGGAGTCGAGCGTGATGACGTAGCGGACGCTCCGGAGCGGGGTGACCTCCCCGACGATCGTCGAAAAGCCCTCCCCCTCGCCGCCGAGC
>JBLNHD010000185.1:0-6668 GCA_050268825.1 Gemmatimonadota bacterium | reverse complement strand
GGCCTCTTCGAGATCGCCGACAGGGGAACGATCTTTCTCGACGAGATCGGCGACCTGGCGCCGGAATTGCAGCCCAAGCTGCTCAAGGTGCTCGAGACGAAGACCTTCCGGCGCCTCGGCGGAACCCGGGAGCTCACGGTGGACGTACGGCTGGTGGCGGCCACGAACCGCAATCTGCACGCCGACGTGGAGTCAGGGCGCTTCCGCGAAGATCTCTACTACCGGCTGAGCGTCATGCCGCTCATGCTGCCGGCGGTGCGCGATCGGACCCGCGAGGACCGGCTCGCGCTCATCACGCGGATCCTCAACGACCTGCGGAAGGAGCTGCCGAACGGCCCGGCCGGCGTCGCGACCGAAGCGATGGAGCGGCTGCTGAGCTACGGCTGGCCGGGCAACGTCCGGGAAATGAAGAATGTGCTCGAGCGCGCGCTGATCCTGGCCCGGGGCCAGGCGATGATCGGGGTGGAGCACCTCCCGGGCGAGTTCCGGGCGCGGCCGGGCATCGGCGACCGGCGTCACACGCCGCTCAGCCTCGACGACCTCGAGCGGCAGCACATCGACCGGACGCTCAAGCACCACGGCGGCAACCGGACCCGCGCCGCAGCCGAGCTCGGCATCTCGCGCGCCACGCTGATCAACAAGATCAAGCGGTACAACCTGACGGGGTGACCTCATGACCGAACAACCCGGACGGATCCAGGAGCACGACGCGATGCGCTGCCGCGCGTGCGGGCGCGAGGAACGTGCCTCCGAGGGGTATCCCTGCAGCGACTGCGGCACCTTCATCTGCCTCATCTGCACCTTCCGCGGCGTGACGCGATGCGCCGCGTGCGAGGCGAAGGTGGCCAGGTGAGCGGCATGGTGGTCGGCACGGCGGCGGTGGCGCCGGTGATGGCGGCGGGGAGCGTGCGCGCCGAGCAGGTGACCCAGCTCCTGCTGGGCGAGCTCGCCGCGCTGCTCCAGCGCGACGGGGAGTGGCTGCGCATCCGCACCGAGCTCGACGGGTACGAAGGCTGGGTCAACGCGGGATACGTGCGGGAGCTGTCGCCGCTCGAGGGGGAGGCGTGGCGCCGCGCGGCCCTGGGCTGGAGCGAAGGGGCGCGCGTGTCCGTCGGGCGGGACATCGTGGCGCTGCCGCTCCGCTCCCGCGTGGCGCTCGAGGACGGGATCGTAACGCTGCCCGACGGGCGCGCCGGTCGCATCATCGAGGGACGGGTGCGATCGGCCGACGCGGCGGCGGAGGAAGCACGCCGCGCGACGCCGCATCGCTGGGCGCTCGAGCATTTCCGGGGGGCGCCCTACCAGTGGGGCGGGGTCACGCCGTGGGGCGTGGACTGCTCCGGGCTGGTGCAGACCACCTACGCGGCGCGAGGCGTGGTGCTCCCGCGGGATTCCTCGAAGCAGGCCACCGCCGGTGAGGCGGTTCCGCTCGACGCGATTGCCCCGGGGGACCTGCTCTTCTTTCACAGCGAACATGGCAGCCATATCTCCCACGTCGCTTTCGCGGCGGAGGACGATGGGCTCATCCACTCGACGATCGCCTGCGGCGGCGTGATCGAGGAGCCGTTCGCGCCGGATTCTCGCGCCGGGAGGGCGCTCCGGCCCCGGCTCGTCTCGGCGCGGCGCATCGCCGGCCGGGGCTGACGGCCGATGAAGCGCAGGCTCGTTCTCTTCGACATCGACGGCACCATTCTGCTCTCCGGCGGCGCCGGGCGCCGCGCCATCACGGCCGCGCTGAGCGAAGCGGTCGGCGACGTCGGCGCGTTCAACGGCATCCGGTTCGACGGCAAGACCGACCCGCAGATCGTCGGCGAGCTCCTCGCTGCGGCCGGGCATGAACGGCCCCACGACGAGGCCCGCGTGGCCGAGCTCTGCGAGCGGTACGTGACGCTGCTCGAGCAGGAGCTGCGCGGGCCCGCGACCGGCACGGTCGTGATGCCGGGCGTGCCGGAGCTCCTCGACGAGCTCGAGCTGAACGACGCGGTGGTGCTCGGCCTCCTCACCGGCAACCTCGCCCGCGGTGCCCGGCTCAAGCTGTCCGCCGCCGGGATCTCCCCCGACCGGTTCCGGGTCGGCGCGTTCGGCAGCGACTCTGCGCACCGGCCGGAGCTGCCGGCGGTGGCGGCGAAGCGCGCAGAGCCGCTCTTCGGGCGGGTTCCTTCCGGCGAGGAAGTCGTGATCATCGGCGACACCCCGGCCGACATCTACTGCGGCGCGGGCATCGGCGCGCGCGCGCTCGGCGTGGCCACCGGGGGATATCCGGTGGACGCGCTCGCGGCGTGCGAGCCCCATGCGGTCTTCGCCGATCTTTCGGATACGGCGGCAGTGCTCGCCGCGATCCTCGAGTGACGATGACAGCCCCGCAGCCGCTCGTTCCCGAACTGGGTCCGCTGCTCGGACGCCTCTCGGTGCCGCGCGGGCCCGCGTCCGGGCTCGTTCCGCTCGACGACATCCGGCTTCGGCTCGTCTCGGAGCTGTTCGACCTGGCCGGCGCGGCACGCGAGTTCGCGGGGGAAGGGGACATTCCCGGCGCCGTGCAATCGCTCAATCGCCAGGGGTGGCTCGCCGCGTGGGAGCGCGCCGTGGATGCCGCGGCGAAGCGAGTGGCCGAGCGGATCTCGGCGCGCATCGAATCGGCCGCGGCGGAGGCACGGCTTCCGAAGAAGAAGCTCGAGCGTCTCAGGCTCACCGAGGAAGAGCGCCGCGGCATCGAGGTCCGGCTCGGGAGCGGGGGCTCCTTCCTCGTCGAAGCGCTCGACGAGCTCGAGGCGACGGTGCGGGAGGCATCGCGCAAGCCCGTGCCCGCCTCGCGGTGGCGGGACGCGCTCGGCGGCGTGGCGCGGCGGCTGGAGTCGGCGTGGGTGGCGCTCGAGGAGGCGGCCGCCAGGGAGGAAGCGTCGTGGCAGCAGGACATCGCCGAGATCCGGCGGTGGCGGCGGCCGCAGTGGCCGCTCTGGCTGGTCACGCTCGTGGTGCTCGGGGCCTCGCTCTATCTCGGGGCGGTGCTCGGCGGGTTGACGCCGGCTCCCGGGCCGATCAGACCCCTCGCGGAGTGGTGGTGGGCCCGGGGATGAGTATCGTCGGGGTCGGGATCGACCTCGTCGAGCTGGAGCGCGTGCGGCAGCTCCTGGCGCGCCGGCACGACCAGGCGATGGAGCGCTTCCTGACCGAGAAGGAGCGCGAGTATGTCGCGAGCCGGCCCGATCCCATTCCGCACATGGCTGCGCGGCTCGCGGCGAAGGAGGCGGTCTACAAGGCACTGCAGGAACTGCCGAACTGCCGCGGCGTCGGCTGGCGCGACATCGAGGTCTCGCGCGACGAGAGCGGCAAGCCGTCGGTCTCGCTGTCGGGTCTCGCGGCGGCGGCGGCTGATGCGAACGGTCCGCTCCGGATCCATCTCTCCCTCACGCACACGCACGTCTCTGCGGCGGCCGTCGCCGTGATCGAGCGGCGGGGGGCGCCGAGGTAAGCGCGGTTGCCGGCAAAGGTGAGCGGCGGAGAACTGCAGCACACGAAACCACGAAAGGGGGCGGCGGAAAGCTGACAGCGGGTGCCTCGCCCCGCGCACTGCGCCTCCCTCCCTAGGGCGCCTTTCGTCATTTCGTGGTTTCGTGCGCCCACTTCCTCGCGGACCTACTCGATGCCGGCCCCGGCGCCGAGCTCCGATCGATCCCGACTCTTCCAATCCCGACAGCGGGACTCTACTTTTACCCCACCTTGTCCCAAATCGGTTGAGAATGAATCTCAGATACGCAGCCGTGGTCGTCGCGTCCGTCGTGGCCGCGCCGCTTGCTGCCCAGAGCGAAGAGGCGCCGGTGGTTCGGCGGCTCGCTTCGACTGCACTCCTCGCAGCACAGGAGTACGCGATCGGCGTGCGCGGCGGACGGATCGTGATGGCGGCCGAAGTGGACGAGGCCAAGCTCTTCCTCAAGGAGTCTCGCCGAACCGCCGAGTCGCTCTCGGCGGCGGAGCGCGCGCGGGTCGTGGCGGGGCTCGATTCGATCATCGCGCTCGTGGACGGAACCGGAAGTCCCGACACCGTCTCCCGGCGGGTGCGTGAGCTGACCGCCGGGCTGGCCGAACGCACCGGCATCGAGCTCGACGAGTTGCCCGCGCGAACCCCGCTCCTCGCGCGAGGCGCCGAGGTGTACGCCGCTGCCTGCGCCAGCTGTCATGGAGATGCCGGCCTCGGCGATGGTCCGGCGGGTCGGGGGCTCGAGCCCGCGCCCGCGAACCTCGCCGATGCGGAGGCGCTGCGGGATGCATCGCCGATCGATTTCTACCGCCGCATCACGATCGGCGTTGCCGGCACCGCGATGCCCGCCTTCGAGACGAGCCTGCCCGCCGAAGATCGCTGGGCCGCCGCCGTGTACAGCTCGCTTCTCCGCCTCCCGGCGCCCTCCGGAAGCGTTCCCGACTCCCTCGAAGCCTTTTCCACCACTGCCCGCCTTTCCGACGCCGCCCTCCTCGCGGCACTCGGCGCTCGAGCCGACGCACCGCGCGACGCGGACCTGGCCCGCCTCGCCGCCGTGCGCCGCGCCGGCACGGACGGGCCGAGTGGCGCGGCGGTGGCGGAGACGTTCGCGCAGGTCCGCCGGCAGGTCGACTCCGTCGTGGCGCTCGCGGCTGCGGGACTCACCGACGAAGCGACCACCCAGGCGCTCGACGCGTACATGACCTTCGAGTCGCTCGAGCGGTCGGTGCGCGCCCGCGATGCCCAGCTGGCCGGGGACCTCGAGGTGGCCTTTGCCGAGTTGCGGGCCCGCGCGGGCGCGCGGGGAACGCGACTCGAGTCGGTGCGCGATTCGCTCGGGGCGGGCCTCGTGCGGGCCGAGCAGCTGATCGGGACGCCGTCCTCGCCGCTCGCGCTCTTCTTCCAGTCATTCGTGCTGCTCGTGCGCGAGGGCCTGGAGGCGATCCTCATCGTCGGCGCGCTGCTCACTTTCCTCGTGAAGACGGGGGCGGGCCACCGGCGGAAGGACATCCACGTCGGTGTCGGGGCCGCCCTGGCGGCGAGCCTGCTCACGGCGGTGGCCATCGAAACCCTGTTCCACCTGTCGCCCGCGAGCCAGGAGACGCTCGAGGGCTTCACGATGGTCGTGGCCACGCTGGTCCTCTTCTACGTCAGCTACTGGCTCCTGTCGAAGATGGAAGTGGTGAAGTGGACGCACTTCGTGAAGAGCCGGGTGCAGGATGCGGTGTCGAGCGGCTCGATGCTGGCGCTCGCATCGGCCGCCTTCCTGGCGGTCTATCGCGAGGGGTTCGAGACGATCCTGTTCTACAAGGCGCTCTTCAGCTCGGGGGGTGAGGGGGCGCTCGTGCCGGTGGTTCTGGGAATGCTCGTCGGCACCGTCGTGCTCATCGGGGTCTACATCGCCATCAACCGGTTCGGCGTCCGGCTCCCGCTCAAGCCGTTCTTCGGCGTCACCAGCGCGTTCCTCTATGCCATGGCCTTCATCTTCGCGGGGAAGGGCATTGCCGAGCTGCAGGCGGGGAGTCTCGTCAGCACCACCTATGTCGCCGGCGCGCCGAACATCCCGGCCCTCGGCATCTTTCCGACGCGGGAGACGCTGCTGGCGCAAGGCATCCTGCTCGTGCTGGCCGCCGCGGCGCTGGGTTGGACGTTCCTGATTGCGCCGCGCCGCCTCGGCGTGACATCGGTCATGGTTCCCGAGCCGGCAACCGACACTCCCGCGCGGCCAGCCGTCGGGACCGGGGCCGGCGCGGTCAAGACGCGCGACCTTACCCGCTCCCTCGAGCGCATCGAGGCCGACCTGGCCGAGGTCCGCGCCGAGCTCGAGCGGATGCGCCGCACCATCGCCGAAGGGCAGGGCGCCGAATCGTCACGCCGGCAGTAGATTCGGGGCGTTCCCCGTGGTGCAGTCTGACCTCCTGGAGGATGCCATGAGATCGGGAATCCTGTCGGTGACTGCAGTTTCGCTTTCCGGCCTGCTCCTGCTCGCCTGCGGCGGCGGCCGGGCGGCATCGATCAATACGAGTGCGCTCGGCGTCGGCGATCGCTGGAACGCAACGCTTGCCACGCCGTCGGAGCTGATCGGCGCGGTGCAGGTGACCGGGACCGGCTGGATGGCGGCGGACGAGGATGCGGCGCAGACCCGGGCCGGCGCCTCACTGGCCAACGCGACACCGGGTGGCGAGCATCCCTGGCACGTGCACGTCGGCCGCTGCGGCTCGAACGGCGCGATCGTCGGCGACGCTTCGGCATATCGCCCGCTCAAGGTCGGCGGCAATGGCCGCGCGGAAGCGACCGCGAGACTCAACCTTCCCCTGCCGCGTTCGGGCGAGTTCTACATCAACGTGCATGCATCGGCCGCGAACCTCGGCACGATCATCGCCTGCGGAAACCTGGCGCCGCCCACGCGCTGAGACGGGCAGGCCGGAAATGACAAAGGACCCATCTCGCGATGGGTCCTTTGCGTAGAGAGGTGGTAGATCGCCCCCTGAGTTTACGAAGACGAGCGAAAGTGCCCGGCTTCACCCTTCTTCGACCTACCACTTTTCCCGCGGTCCGCGAGGGACCGGTTTCGACCTACTTGAAAGCAAGGGCAATGCCACCCGCTCGCGGGGCGTCAACGCGTTGCGATGCAACTATTTAGACCGCTGGGCAAGGACGCCGGCGGGCCGCCCGTTTCGTCGAGAAATCGTAC
>JBLNHD010000184.1:0-5940 GCA_050268825.1 Gemmatimonadota bacterium | reverse complement strand
GCCGCACGACCACCTTTTCCGCGGGCACCGGGGGCACATCCTGCACCGAGCCCCCGCCGCACGCCGTCAGCAGCGCCGCGGCAATTCCACCCAGCAGAGCGAGCGTCCTGTGCATCGCAAGTTCCTCGTCGGATTGATGTCTGCCCTTGCCCTCGCCGGCTGCGTGCCGGCCCCCACGGTTCCGGCGCCCGTGACGAGCGACGTCGACCGGCTGCTCGACTCCCTGCCGCTCCGCGAGCGCATCGCCCAGCTCATCATGCCGTGGATCCCGGGCACCTACGCGCCGCTCGACGAGCCCGGCTTCGCCCAGGCGCGGATGTGGGTGGACTCGCTGCGCGTGGGCGGGATCATCGTGTCGATCGGTTCGCCACTCGACATCGCCGCGAAGCTCAACGCGCTCCAGGCCGCCGCCCGCATTCCGCTTCTCGTGGCCTCCGACCTCGAGAGCGGCACCACGATCCGCCTGAACGGCGGCACCTGGTTCCCACCCAATATGGGCGTGGGCGCGGGCGGCAGGGAACTGGACGCCTACCAGATCGGCCGTATCACCGCGCTGGAGGGGCGCGCGGTCGGCATCCATTTCGCCTTTGCGCCTGCCGCCGACGTCAACAACAATCCGGCCAATCCGATCATCAACACGCGCTCGTTCGGGGAGGATCCGCATGCCGTCGGCCGCCTGGTCGCCGCCGCGATTCGCGGGATCCAGGAGCATGGGATGATCGCGACCGCGAAGCACTTTCCCGGACACGGCGACACCGGCACCGACAGCCACCTGGCGCTCCCGGTCATCGCCGCGGACTGGGCCCGGTTCGACTCGCTCGAGCTGGTGCCGTTCCGTGCCGCCATCGACGCCGGTGTCCACGCGGTCATGTCGGCCCACATCGCCCTTCCCGGCATCGACCCGGGAGAGCCCCGCCCCGCCACCGTGGCGCCCAACATCCTCACCGGCGTGCTGCGCGATTCGCTCGGCTTCGACGGCCTGACGGTGACCGATGCGCTCAACATGGGCGGCGTGGTGTCGAAGTACGGTCCCGGGGAAGCGACGGTGCTCGCCTTTCTCGCAGGAGCCGACCTCCTGCTGATGCCGGTGAATGCGGCGGAAGCCATCGACGCGATGGAGGCCGCCGCGACGACCGGCCGCATCCCGCGCGAGCGCCTCGATGCCTCCGTTCGCCGAGTACTCGAATGGAAGAAGCGCCTCGGCCTCTTTCAGGAGCGGTTCGTCGATCTCGACAGCGTGATGGCAACAGTCGGCCGGGCAGAGTTCCAGGGCACGTCGCGCGAGATCGCGCAGCGCTCCATCGTGCTCGCGGCCGACGACGGCACGGTGGACTCGCTCCGCGGCGCACCAGCCCGCATCACCCTCGTGAGCTACGCCGACGGCATCCGCGAGACGGTCGGGACGAGCTTCGCGGCCGAGCTGCGCGCACAGGGACACACGGTGACGTCGCTGCGCCTCCACGGGGAGAGCGCTCCGGCGGCCTACGATTCCGCGCGGGCGGCACTGGCGCGCAATCCGATCGCTGTCTTCGCGGTGTCGGTGCGGCCGGTGGACAGCAAGGGCTCGATCTCGATACCGCCGCTGATGAACATGCTGATCGACAGCAGCGCGGGCGCCCGCCCGACGGTGCTGGTGTCGTTCGGCTCGCCGTACATCGTCATGGAGACGCCCCGCGTCCGCTCCTACCTCCTCGGGTGGGCGGCCAATCCGGCCAGCGAGCGGGCGGCCGCCCGCGCCCTCGCCGGCGCACCCATTACCGGCAAGCTTCCCATTTCGATTCCTCCGGTCTTCAGGCTCGGGGAAGGCTTCGAACGCGCCGCCAGCGACCGATGGACCGCGCGTCGATGAGGCGCCTCGTGCCAGTGCTGCTCCTCCTCACTGCGTGCGGCACCCGCGGACCCGGCTCCCCGATTCCGCGCTCAGCACTCGCCGAGGCCACGGCCTTTCTCGATTCGGCAGTCGCGAACGGCGCGGCGCCCGGAGCGGTCCTGGCGGTCAGCGTCGGTGGCCACCATCTGTATCACGGCACTGGTGCGCTCGGCGCGGGGATGCCCGCCCGTCCCGATTCGTCCACCGTGTACGACCTCGCGTCGCTCACGAAGGTCGTGGGGCTCACCACGGGCGCGATGCTCGCCGTGCACGAGGGACGGCTCGACCTCGACGCACCGGCGGTGCGGTACGTCCCCGCGTTCACCGGCGGCGGGCGGGACTCCGTCACCATCCGGCACCTGCTCACGCACTCCTCGGGCCTCCCCGCCTTCCGCCTCCTCTACCGCGAGACGGCCGATCCGTCGGCCGCGCTCGCCCTCACGGATACGACCCGACTCGACTCGGTTCCCGGTTCGAGCTTCGTCTATTCCGACCTCGGCGCGATCGTCCTCACGCAGGCGGTGGAGGCTGCCATGGGCGAGCCGCTCGATGCCCTGCTCCGGCGGCGCGTCTTCGGTCCCCTCGGAATGACGTCGACCCGTTTCCTTCCACCCGCCGATTGGCGGCCGCGCATCGCGCCGACCGAGCAGGACCCATGGCGCGGCCGGATGATCCACGGCGAGGTCCATGACGAGAATGCCTCTCGCCTGGGCGGCGTGTCCGGGCATGCCGGGCTCTTCGGCTCGGCGCGCGACCTTCTCCGCTTCGGGGACTGGCTCCTCGCGGCCCGGGCGGGCCGGGATTCTCTTCCGGTAGGAGTGGATTCCGGAATCGTCCGGCACTTCACCACCCGTCAGGGCCTCCCGCCGGGATCCAGCCGCGCGCTCGGGTGGGACACCCCATCCGACATGAGCAGTGCCGGCACGCGCCTCTCGCCGACGAGCTTTGGGCATACCGGGTTCACCGGAACCTCCATCTGGCTCGACCCCGAACGCGAGCTGGTGGTGGTCCTGCTGAGCAACCGGGTGCATCCGACGCGCGACAACGGCAGGTGGGGTCCGGTCCGGCGCAACGTGGCGGACCGGGTGGTGCGTGGGCTCGAGCGGGATTAAGCCGCTTTCTACTTGCGGTTACAGCACTTACGTCACGCTGCCCGTTGACGCCCGGCCCTCGCCTGCCTACTATTCACGCTGGATTCCAACGGGAGCAGGCATGAGCAGCATCGGGCAGCAGATTCCCGCAGCCGGGTTCAACCTGGTCATCTCCGACCGGGCTGCCGAGGAAGTCAGGAAGTTCATCGCCGCCGAGCAGGTCCCGGCCGAAACGGCGGGTCTTCGCGTGAGCGTGCTCCCGGGCGGATGCTCGGGCTTCAAGTACAGTCTCAACATCGAGGAGCGCCCGGTCGAGGATGATCTTTCGACCGACATCAACGGCGTCCGCGTCTTCGTGGACGGATTCAGCGCACAGTACCTGAACGGAGTCACGATCGATTACGTGTCGTCGATGCAGGGCTCCGGCTTCACGTTCAGCAATCCGAACGCGAGCGGCGGGTGCGGGTGCGGCAGCAGCTTTACGGCGTAGCGGGAAAGCGATACGTCCAATGGAGGTCCCTGGGGGGCGGCGGCAGTCGCCCCCCTTGTCGTATCCGCTCCCCGTTCCGCGTCCGCCCTTCTCCCCTTACCGTTCACCCCCATGTCCCCCGCCGATATCGCCGTCATCGTCGTCTATTTCGTCCTCACGCTCGGCATCGGGCTCTGGTCGACGCGCCGGCAGAGCACGGCCGGCGACTACTTCCTGGGTGCGCGCAATCTCCCGGCCTGGGCGGTGCTCTTCTCGATCGTCGCCACCGAGACGTCGGCGCTCACGGTGCTCTCCGTGCCGGGCGTGGGCGCACGCGGGGACCTGAGGTTTCTCCAGATCGCGTTCGGATACCTGCTCGGGCGCATCGTCGTCGCCGCCTGGCTCCTCCCCGGCTATTTCCGGGGCACGCAGGAAACCGCGTACGCGCGGCTCGAGTCGCGCTTCGGCGCGAACACGCGACGTGCCATGTCGGTGGTCTTCCTGGCTACCCGGTTCCTGGGGGACGGCGTGCGCATCTTCGTCGGCGCCATTCCGCTCGCGCTCCTCACCGGGTGGAGCATTCCGTCGGCCATCGTCGTGATGGGGCTCGTCACGCTCGCCTACACCTGGGCGGGCGGGCTCAAAGCCGTGGTCTGGACGGATGTGATTCAGCTCGCCGTGTACGTTTCGGGTGGGATCGCGGCGCTGCTCATCGCCTGGCAGCTGGGAGGAGGGGTGACGGCGAGCCTCTCGCGCGCCGCCGAGGCGGGGCACCTGCGCGTCTTCGACTTCGCGGTCAATTTCACCTCGACCTACACGTTCATCGGCGGCCTGATCGGTGGCGCGCTGCTTTCCGCCGCATCGCACGGAACCGACCACCTCATCGTGCAGCGCCTCCTCGCCACGCGCAGTCTCGGAGACGCGCGCGCGGCACTCGTCGGGTCCGGTGTCGTCGTCATCCTGCAGTTCCTGCTGTTTCTCCTGGTCGGCGTCGCGATCTGGTCCGCCGGCATGGCGCCCGCCGAACTGCAGGGCGACCAGATCTTTGCCCGCTTCATCATCGAGCAGCTTCCGACCGGGCTCGCCGGCCTGCTCGTGGCCGGCATTCTTGCCGCGGCGATGAGCACGGTGGCGTCCTCGATCAACGCGCTCGCCTCGTCGATGACGCACGACCTCTATGCCGGGTGGACGGGAGAGCGTGATCCGGTCAGGCTGCTCCGGATCGGCCGCGGGTTCTCGATCGTCTGGGGCCTCAGCCTCATCGGTGCCGCGCTCCTATTTCATGTCTACGCGTCGGGCACCGATACGCCGGTCGTGGTGCTCGCGCTCTCGATCGCCTCGGTGACGTACGGTGCGCTCCTCGGCGCGTACATTCTTGCCGGCTCGTGGTCGCGCGCGGTCGGCACCGACGTCCTCATCGCCGCGGCCGTCACGATCGCCGTGATGCTCATCGTGATCTTCGCCCGGCCGCTGAGTTCGGTCGCGGGCCTGCAGTGGCTCGCGCCCGTGTCACGCCTCGCATGGCCGTGGTACGTTCCGCTCGGCACAGCGCTCTGCGTGCTCACCGGGCTCACGTCGGCGCGCCTGCGCGGGTCGGAGGGGAGATGACCAGGATGCTCGTCGGTGCCGACGTGGGCGGAACGAAGACGGCGGTGGCCGTCATGCGGAACGGGGAGATCATCGGGCGCGCCGATGGCCCGGGCGCCGCCATCCGTCCGGGTCGAGCCCTCGCCTCGGCCGCGACCATCGCCGACACGGTGCGTCGCGCGCTCTCCGCGGCGGGGGCGCTGCAGGGCGATGTGCTGGTGGTGGGAGCGGCGGGGGCTGGGCGCGCCACCGAGGCGCGGGAGCTGCAGCAGGCGCTCCGGGCGGAATCAGTGGCGCGGGCGGTGGTCGTGACCACCGACATCGCGATCGCGCTCGAAGGGGCACTGGGCGCGGAAGCCGGCATCGTGCTGGCGGCGGGCACGGGCAGCATCGCGATCGCACGCGATGGAACCGGCGCCACGATTCGCGCGGGCGGCCACGGATGGCAGATGGGAGACGAGGGGAGCGGCTATGCGATCGGTCGAGCCGCGCTTGGCGCGGTGAGCCGGGCGGCGGACGGGCGCGGCGCCGAGACGACGCTCTCGGCGCGACTCCTGGACGCGACGCGCAGCGAAGACTTCGACGGCCTGGTGCGCTGGACGGCCACCGCCGGGCCGCCGGAAGTTGCCGCACTCGCCCCGCACGTTCTCGCGGCTGCGGCGGACGGCGATGCCACCGCCCGCGCCATCGTGCACTATGCGGCCGAGGAGCTCGCGGGTCTCGTGCTCCATCTGCGGCGGCAGCTCGACGTCGAGGCCCCGACCGTGGCGCTCACTGGCGGCCTGCTCATGAATCCGCTCCTGCGCGACGCACTCGAGGCAAGATTGAAGAAGGACGGCGTCCCGCCCACCCCCGGTGAGATCGACGCAGTGGGTGGAGCGCTTCGGATGGCGGGACAGGTGGCCGAGAGCAGGACCTGACGC
>JBLNHD010000183.1:0-6113 GCA_050268825.1 Gemmatimonadota bacterium | reverse complement strand
CGGCGCGCTTCCTCTTCGTGGTGGTCTTCGGCACGATCGCGACCGTGCTGGGGATCGTCTCGTCGATGACGCTCACGCCGCCGGGCCGCGACCTCCTCGCGCGTGTGGTCTCGAGCGAGCTCGACCGGGTGCTGAACGGAAGCGTCGAGGTCGGGAGCATCTCGGGGTCCTTCCTCTACGGCCTCACGCTCGAGCGGCTGGTGGTGCGCGACACGCAGGGCGTGCTCCTCGTCAGCATTCCCCGCGCGCGTGTCGGCTATTCGCTGCCACGCCTCCTGAGCGGGGACGTGGTCCTCACGCAGGTGCACGTGGACGAGCCCGAGATCCAGCTCATCCAGCATCACAACGGGGTCTTCAACTATCAGGACGTGCTCCGGATCGGGAAGTCCTCGCCGCGCACCGGTCCGCCGCCCCGGATCGAGTTCCACGACGTGCGGGTGCGCAACGGCGTGCTGCGGATCGCCATCCCCTGGCGCACCGGCGACCGGCTCGCCGGCGCCGCGCTCGACTCGGCGCTCGCGGCGGAGCGGGCCCGGCCGGGCCGGCTCATCCAGGAAAGCCGGGAGGGGCTGCGCCGGGTCATCATCCTCGACGACCTCACGACGGTGCTCTCGCGGCTCCGGATCAGCACGCCCGATCGCCAGCCGTTCACGCTCGATCTCGACTCGCTGGCCACGCGCGTGAACGATCCGGGCGTCACGATCACCGATGCCAAGGGCCGCGTCCGCCTGCGCGGCGACAGCGCGGTGTTCAGCCTCGAGCGCGGGGCCATGCCCAACAGCGTCTTCTCGGGGGGCGGCGCCGTGACGTGGCCGAACGACACGATCCTCTTCGACTTCCAGATGGAAGCGCCGAGAGTGAGTCTCGTGGATCTCCGGTGGGTCTCGCCGGACTTCCCCGCCATGACGGGCAGCGGGATCCTGGCGGCCGTCTCGGAGAGCGGCGAGCGGACCGCGTACTCGCTGCAGGACCTCGATCTCCGGCGCGGCCTCCAGCAGGTGACCGGCAGCCTCGTGGCGCTGCAGGACAAGCAGCGGGGCGTCGGATTCCGCGACATGGACGTGCGGCTCCGGAACCTCGATCTCGATGCCGTGCGGCCCTACGCCGATACCCTCCCGTTCCATGGCACGGTGACGGGCACGCTCCGGGGTGAGGGGTGGCTCGACCGGATGCGCATCGCGGTGGACTGGGACTTCGCCGACGCGAACGTGCCCGGGAACCCGGTGTCCGCGCTCGTCGGGAGCGGCGTGATCGGCTTCGGCGAGCCGGCGGGACTCTACTTCGAGAACTTCAGCGTCCGTGATTCCGACATCGACCTCGGCACGGTGAACCGGCTGGCCCCGGCGGTGGTGGTGCCGGGGCGGCTCGCCGCGGTCGGCACGCTCGACGGGCCGATGCGCAACGTCACGTTCCGCGGCACGGCCCGCCACCGTGACGGCGACCGGCCGATGAGCGAGCTCGAGGGCACGGTGCGCCTCGACACGCGGGCCGCCGAGCTGGGCGTCGCGCTCAACGTGGCGCTGAGCCCGCTCGTCTTCGACGGCATCCGGCGCGGCTACCCCTCGCTGCGGACGCGCGGCAGCGTGAGCGGCCGCCTGCAGATGGAAGGGCGCCTCTCGCGCATGCAGGTGGACGCGGACCTCACCGGGGAGATCGGCGAGATCACCGCGAGCGGCGTGGTGACGATGATGCCGCCGCGCTGGGGCGCCGACAATCTCTTCGTGCGCTTTGCCCGCCTCGATCTCGCCGCGCTGCGCGGTGCGGGGCCCACCACGAGTCTCTTCGGTGACATGGCGGTGACAGGCACGGTGGACACGCTGCGCGCGCCCGAGGGCTCGCTGCAGCTCTCGCTCCGGCAGAGCCGGCTCCGCGAGTGGACCATCGATACGCTCTTCACCCGTGTGGCGGTGGCGGACAGCATCATCACCCTCGACACCGCCTACACCGAATGGAAGGGAGCGCGCGCCGGCGGCGCCGGCACGCTCGGCTGGGCCCGGCCCCACACGGGCACGATGGCGTTCTCGGTGGCGGCCGACAGCCTGGTGGCCTTCGACTCGCTGCTCCTGGCCGTCACCAACCAGCAGCGCGATTCGCTCGGGATCGCGCGGCCGCTCGCGGGCTCGGGCACGGCGGCGCTCACGCTGAGCGGGAGTCTCGACACGCTGCAGGTGCTGGGCTCGTTCGACGTGCGGGACCTCGCCTTCCAGCGGTACCGCACGCCGAGGGTGACCGGGACGTTCTCGTCCTCGGGCGGCAGCGCGCCGCGGTTCGGGCTCGGGGTCGAGGCGGATTCGCTCCTCATCGCCGCCGACACCACGGCCGTCCCCGCCTGGACGCTGGCCGACCTCTCGCTCGAGGCCACGGGCCGGCGGGACTCGCTCGACTGGGGCATCGGCACGACGGTCGGCACCAGCTCGCGCTTCGACGGCACGGGATGGTGGACGCGCGCGGACACGCTCTCGCGCATCGGCGTGGATACGCTGGCCGCGAACCTCGGCACCGGACTCTGGCGGCTCCTCGAGCCGACCGTGCTCGCACTCCCGGACTCGGGCCCGCCGCGCCTCGCGCCCACGGCGATCGTCGCCGCGGACCGGAGCGGCGAGCTGCGCATCGCGGGACAGCTTCCGCTGAACGCTCCGGGAGACCTGACCGCGTCCGCCTTCGGCCTCGACCTCCGCGACCTCTACGACCTCGTCGGCCGCGACACCGCCGGCGTGCGCGGCAATATCGCGTTCGAGCTGGAAGGCAGCGGCACGGCCGAGTCGCCCGCGTTCCGCGGCACGGCCTCGCTCGCCGACGCCCAGTTCGGGGACGCGCAGATGCCGTACGTGGAGGGCGTCCTCAACTATGGGGACCGGCGCCTCGACGCCAACCTCCTGCTCTGGCGCACGGGCACACCGGTGCTGCGCGTCGAGGCGCAGCTGCCCTACGACCTGGCGCTCCGCGGCGTGACGCGCCGCCGGGTGGACGGCCCGCTCACCGTGCGCGCGCGGGGCGACAGCGTGGAGCTCGCGATCCTCGAGGCGTTCATCCCGACGATCGAGCGCGTGCGCGGCTTCCTCACCGCCGACGTGCAGGTCCAGGGGACCTGGACCAACCCGGAGCTCGCGGGCTCCCTGGTCGTGGCAGACGGCGGGATGGAGCTCACATCGCTCGGCGTCACGTGGGACTCGCTTTCCGCCAGCGCCGGCTTCGCGGGCGACTCGGTGATCCTCCGCGAGCTCCGGATCTCGAGCGGGGGCGGGACGATGGCCGCTGCCGGCACCGTGACCTTCGAGGAGCTGCCGCGCCCGGTGCTCGACCTCGAGCTCGTGGCGCGCGGCTTCGAGGTGATGCGCGTGCGGAACCTCGTGGACCTCACCGCCTCGGGCCGCTTCGAGCTCAACGGCCCGTTCTACGGGGCCACCTTCACCGGGACCGGCGTGGCGAACGAGGGCGTGCTCTACTTCGCGGACCTCGTGAACAAGCGCGTCATCGACCTCGACGATCCGTCGAACCTGGCGCTGGTGGACACGATGGTGCTCCGCCGCAACCGCCTCCGCGAGGGCTTCCAGAGCCGCTTCATCGAGGAGGTCCGGGTCGAGAACCTGAACCTCACGATGGGGAGCGACTTCTGGCTCCGCTCGAGCGAGGCGAACATCAAGCTGAGCGGCGAGGTGCGGGCCAACAAGGTGCTGCAGGAGTACCGGCTCGACGGCACGCTCGAAGCCGGGCCCGGCGCCTACACGCTCAAGATCGGCCCGGTGACGCGCGACTTCACCGTGACGCGCGGCACGGTCGTCTACTTCGGGACTCCCGACCTCAACGCCGAGCTCGACATCGAAGCGGAGCACCAGGTGCGCGCGGCCACGGGGCAGGAGATCCCGGTGATCGCGCACATCGGCGGCACGCTGCTGCAGCCGAGGCTCACGCTGCGCAGCGATCCGACCATCCAGCCGCCGCTCGCCGAAGTGGACCTCGTCAGCTACCTCATCTTCGGCGTGCCCGCGAGCCAGGCGCAGGGACTCGACAACAACGCGGTCCAGAACGCGGCCTCGATCCTCACGAGCGCCGTCTCGAGCGACCTCGAGCGCGCGCTCATCGCCGACCTCGGCTTTCCGGTGGACCTCCTCGAGATCCGCCCGGCGCTCGCCGGCGGAACGCGAGCGGGCGGGGCGCTCAGCCAGCTGGCCTTCGGCTGGCAGCTCGGCCGCCGGGTCTTCTTCCGCCTCAACGCCGGCTACTGCTCGAGCGGCACCTCGGGCCTCGGCCTCGGCGCGAGCGTGGACTACCGGCTCAATCAGTCGTGGCGGCTCCAGACGAGCGTCGAGCCGACGTACCAGAGCTGCCGCCAGTTCAGCGAGTTCCGGCCGACGGCATCGTACCAGATCGGCTTCGACGCGCTCTGGGAGAAGGAATTCTGATGGCGAAGGCGCTCGTCATCATCAATCCGGCGGCGGCCCGCACCCGCGCGGTGAGCGTCGCAGCCGTCGCCGCGGCGATCCGCACCGGCGGGTGGGAGGCGGAGGTCCTGGCCACCGGCGGCCCGGGCGATGCGCGAGTCCTCGCGGAGTACGGCGTCCAGCAGGGGGTGGACGTGGTGGCCGTCTTCGGCGGCGACGGGACGACGATGCAGGCCGCCGCCGCGCTCGTCGGAACCGACGTGATCCTGGGCGTGATCCCGGGAGGCACCGGCAACCTCCTTGCCGGCAACCTCCGGATTCCCGCCGCGCCGGCGCGCGCGGCGGAGGTGATCGTGCGCGGGAAACCGAAGGCCTTCGACCTCGGCCACATGGAGCGGCCGGGAGGCAGCCAGTACTTCGCCGTGGCGTGCGGGGCGGGCTACGACGCGCGCGTCATGGCCGGCACGGCCTCCGCCATGAAGCACAAGTGGAAGTTCGCGGCCTACGTCGCGACGACGTTCCGCCTGCTCGACGAGCTTCGCATCTCGCGGCACTACATCACGGTGGACGGCGTCGAGTACGAGGCGGAGGCGGCGATGGTGCTCGTGGCCAACTGCGGCGAAGTCATCCCGCCCTTCGTGCGCCTGCGCTCGGGCATCACGCCGGACGACGGCATGCTCGACGTCATCGTGCTCAAGGCGAGCAACGTGCCGGAAAGCGTGCGCGCCATCTGGCATCTCCTGACCGAGCGGGCGGAGGGGGAATTCATCCGCTACGGGCGCGGCCAGGAGGTGCGCGTGGTGACCGAGCCGATCGAGCCGGTGCAGCTGGATGGCGAGCCGGGCGGCGTGACGCCGTTCACGGCCACGATCGTGCCGGGGGCCATCAGGGTGATGGTGCCGGGGTAGGGTCGCGGGACGCGGGACGCGGGACGCGGGACACGAGACGCGGGACGCGGGACGCGGGACACGAGACTCGAGACACGAGACACGAGACTCGCGACTCAGTTTGCGGTGGAGGAAGCCTCATTACCGGGAGTCGACGATGGCGGATTCGGTGCTTCTGATCGACGATGACGTCGAGGTGCTGCGGTCGATCGGGAATTACTTCGAGCGGCTGGGCCACGAGGTCACGCGCGAGCTGAGCGGGGAGGCGGGACTGGCGACCTTCGACCGCGTGCGGCCGGAGGTGGTGATCCTCGACCTCCGCCTGCCGGGCATGGACGGGATGGAAGTGCTGGAGCACCTGCGGCAGCGGGGCGCCGCCGTCATCCTCCTCACCGGCGACAGCGACGTCGAGACCGCCGTGCGCGCAATGCAGCTCGGCGCCGAGAACTTCCTGACGAAGCCGGTGGACATGGCGCACCTGGCCGCCGCCGCCGCGCGCGTCGCGGACAAGGTGCGGCTCCGGCGGGTCAACCAGACGCTGCTGGTGCATTCCACGCCGGAGCGCGGCCTCGAATCGCTCGGCGCCTCGGGGCAGATGCAGGACTTTGCCCATCAGGTGGCGCTCCTGGCACAGAGCGAGCGGACCACGGTGCTCCTCACCGGCGAAAGCGGGACGGGGAAGGGGTGGGTGGCGCGGATGATCCACGACCTGAGTCCCCGCCGCGCGGAGGCGTTCATCGAGGTGAATTGCGCGGGCCTCAACTCGACCTTCCTCGACAGCGAGCTCTTCGGGCACGAGAAGGGCGCCTTCACCGACGCGAAGGACCGGAAGCAGGGCCTCTTC
>JBLNHD010000182.1:0-5883 GCA_050268825.1 Gemmatimonadota bacterium | reverse complement strand
ATCGAAGAAGAGGCGGCTCACGCGCTGAACAACGACAACCTGAACGTGGTGGTGATCCCCGGCGTGGCCGAGCTGAACGCGATCTCGCTTCCCTCTAGCCGGACCGGCGAGAAGATGAGCCCGCCGCGCAGGCGCCAGCTGAACACCACGTCGCGCGCGAGGGGGCGGTACCAGGCGTAGTCGGCGACGATGCGGGTGAACTGCAGCACCGACGAGGACCCGATGAAGCGAGACGCGACGGTGATCTCCCCGGTGGCCACGTACCCGCGCGTGGGATCGAGCGGGTTGTTGGCGCGCGGGACCGTTCCGGTGGCGGAGATGGTGGCGAGGCGCCGGCGCCGGCTGCGGAATTCGACGTCCGCCGGAAGGCAGGTGTTGAAGAAGGCGCAGAAGCTGAACGGGGACGCCTCGGTGCGGCCGAAGGAGAGCGTGTACGTGAGCGCCACCGGCAGCCGCCGCGTCGGCGTCTCGCGCGTGATGCCGATGCTCGCGCCCACCTCCTGGCGCCGGTACACCTTGAACTCCGAGCGCCGCTCCGCGTACGTCGAGAAGACGAGCGTGTTGTTCGCCGACAGGAACGCGGGCCGGCGCACCGCGGCGGTCACGTTGTAGTTGATGAGCCGCGAGCCGATCGAGTCCTCGCGCAGCGCGTCGCAGAGGACCGAGTTCTCGAGCCCCCAGTCGAGCGGGTCGCCGATCCCCACCTTCGAGATCCGGCTCGTGATGTCGAGGATGCGGCCCGCGCCGAGGAAGTTCCGGAACATGATGCCGGCGCTCCCGCGGAAGCAGTCGTTGGTGCCGTAGCCGACCCCGGCCGTGGCGCGGCGCGGCTGGTGCTCGGTGACCTGCACGATGAGCGGCACCGAATCCGACCCGGGCACGAACTTCGTCGTGTCGATGTTGACCGCGGCGAGGCGGAACAGCTCCGACCCGTAGAGGTTCCGCTGGCTGGTGAAGAGGTCGGTCTGGGAGAACTCCCGCCCGGGCCGCGCCCGCATGAGCGAGACCACCACCGACGAGTCCACCCGGTCCTCCCCCTCGACCTGCACGTTGCCGATCACGGCATGCGTGCCGGCCTGCGCATCGAGGGTCACCGCGGCGAGCCGCTCCTCCGTGCGCGAGCGGTAGCTGACGAGCACGTCGGCGCTCGGATAGCCGTGGTCCCGGAGGCGGCGCGTGATCGTGTCGGCCGCCGCCTGCATGACGATCCGGTTGAAGACATCCCCCTCCCGGAGGGGGAGGTCCACCGTGGCGTCCTCCCGGACGTCGGCCGGCACCGAGTCGAGCCAGTTCACGACGAACGAGTCCACCCGGACGGGCTCCCCCTCCTCGATCACGAAGGTGAGGTAGATGTCCTCGGGCGTCCGCTCGACGAGGGTGTCTACCTGAACGTCGGGAAACCCGCTTTGCTTATAGAGGACCTCGAGCCGGAGGACGTCCCGCTGGAAATCGACCTCGCTGAAGTACCGCCGCTCCCCGAGCCCGAACCAGCGGAACGGCGCCGTCCGCGCGAACCAGCCGGAGTTCGTCGTGGCGATGCTCGCGGCCAGGAGCTCGGGCGCCAGCGACTCGTTCCCCTGGAACTCGAGTTGCCGCACGACGAGATCGCCCTGCGCCGCCGCCCTTCCCGGAAGGATGGCGAGCAGGCCGAGCGAAAGCACGACGGCCAGCGCCGCACGCATCGGCGCGAGCCGCCAGCTGCGTGGCGGCACGGCGTTGCACGGCACGCAGCGGTGCACGAAAATCAAACGGCGGAGTCTCCTCGGCGCCGGCGCGGGCGGCGCGGCGCTACGGTTGACGGTCTTCTGTAAGCACTGTAGTTTGACGGTCTTACGCGCCGGTGTCAACTTTTTGACAATCGGCCCCTCCCCCTCGCCCGTCCTGTCCTCCGGCCATCTATGCGACGATTCCTCCCCGCGCTGCTGACCACGCTTGCCGCCTGCGCCGACGCCGGCACGAGCAGCGGGTCGCTGCGATACTACCTGACGGCGGATCCGGTCACGCTCGACCCGGCACTTTCCACCGACGTCCAGTCGGGGGAAGTCGTCGCGATGCTCTACGACAACCTCGTCCACTTCGACGTGGACGGGCGGCTGGTACCGGGCCTGGCCCGGACGTGGGAGTCGGACTCGACCGGCCGGGTCTACACCTTCCACCTCCGCACGGGCGCCACCTTCCACGACGGCCGTCCGGTCACGGCGCGGGATGTCGAGGCCTCGATCCTCCGCGCCCTCGCCCCGGGGTCCCGGGGCCGCGACTGGCCGCTCGAGCCCATCCAGGGCGCCCGCGAGTACGCGGCGGGGAGCGCGCAGGGCGTCTCGGGCATGCGGGTGCCGGACGACACGACGATCGTCTTCACCCTCTCCGAGCCGCTCAACATCTTTCCGAAGTTCCTCGCCATGCCCGTCGCCGCCGTGGTCCCGACGCCCACTCCGGCCGACTTCGCGGAGCGGCCGATCGGGAGCGGGCCCTGGAAGCTGGTGAGCTGGACGCACGACAATGCGCTCGTGCTCGCGCGCAACGACACCTACTGGGGTGGCCCGCCGAAGTCCGACTCCCTCCGCATTCGCATCATCCCCGAGACCTCCACCCAGAGCGCCGAATTCGAGACCGGCCAGCTGAGCGTGGTCGAGATCCCCTTCAGCGAAACGGCCCGGTGGGAATCGGGGGCTGCCGGCAACCTGCAGCGGCGACCGGCCATCAAGGACCTCTACATCGCCATCAACACCCGCCGCGGGCCGCTGGGAGACGTCCGGGTGCGCCAGGCGCTCAACATGGCGGTGGATGTCGAGACCATCCTGAAGACCGTGATGGCCGGGCGCGGCGTCCGCGCGGCCGGCGCAATTCCGCCCGGCATCGACGGCCATGACGCGTCGCGCTCGCCGTTTCGGTACGACCCGGCGGAGGCCCGCCGCCTCCTCGCCGCCGCCGGATACCCGAACGGATTTTCCCTGCAGCTCTGGCGCTCGCAGCGCGCGGAGCTCGCGCGCGTGGCGCAGGCCGTCCAGCAGAATCTTGCCGAGGTGGGCATCACGGTGGAGATCCTGCAGCGTGACGCCACGAGCGTCCGCGCCGCCGTCCGCAACGGCGAGACCGATCTCTATCTGGGCGACTGGTGGGCGGATTACCCCGACCCCGAGAACTTCACCTGGCCCCTCTTCCACTCCTCGAACCACGGGCCGGGCGGCAATTACGCCTTCATCAGCGATCCCGCGCTCGATTCGATGATCGTCCGGCTCCGCACGACGACGGACGAGGACGAGAAGCGCCGGCTCGCGCGCGACGCGGACGCGCGGATCTTCGAGCTCGCCCCCTGGATCTTTCTCTGGTTCCCGGTGGACATGTGGGCCACGCAGGAAGGCCTCGACGGGTGGCAGATCCCCCTCGTCTTCACCGGACAGCGCTGGACCCAGGCGGAGGTCACCCGCTGACCTGATGGGCCGCTTCCTCGCGCTCCGCCTCGCCCTCCTGGTCCCGACGCTCCTCGGCGTCCTCGTCGTCACCTTCCTCCTGCTCTACGTGGCGCCGGGGGATCCGGTGCAGGCCATGGTCGGGGAGCGGGCCGATGCCGCGACGATCGAACGGCTGCGGGCCGAGCTCCGCCTCGACGATCCGCTCCCGGTGCAGTTCGGCCGCTACCTCGGCCAGGTGGTCCAGGGAAACCTCGGCACCTCGTACATCACGGGCCGGCCGATCGTGCAGGACCTGATGGAGCGCTTCCCGGCCACGCTGCGACTCGCGGGCTCGGCGATGCTCTTCGCGGCGCTGCTCGGCATCGCCATCGGGATCTATGGCGCGTGGCGGCCCGGCTCGTGGGGCGACCGAGCGTCGGCCATGCTCGCCTATGCCGGGGTGTCGTTCCCGGTCTACTGGGTGGGCCTCCTCCTGATCCTCGTCTTCGCGGTGACGCTGCGCTGGTTCCCGCCGTCGGGATACGGCGGATTCGCCTTCCTCGTGCTCCCCGCGATCACGCTCGGCATGCGCTCGGTCGCGTTCCTCTCGCGCATGACGCGCGCGGCCATGCAGGAAGTGCTGCGCAGCGATTTCGTCCGGACCGCGCGGGCCAAGGGCCTGAACGAGACGCCGGTGATCCTCTCGCACGGCCTCCGGAACGCGCTCCTGCCGATCGTCACCGTCCTGGGCCTCGACTTCGGCAGTTACCTCACCGGCTCGATCCTCACCGAGACGATCTTCTCCTGGCCCGGCGTCGGTCGGTACGTGCTCACCGCCATCGAGAAGCGGGACCTCCCGGCCGTGCAGGGCAGCATCCTCTTCCTCAGCTTCGTGTTCGTGCTCGTGAACCTCCTCACCGATCTCATCTATGCGAAAGTGGATCCGCGCGTGGCGTATGACTGAAGTCGCACGGTCGGACGGCCGGAAGGTCGGAGCATGGTGCGTGTCGGCCGCTCGCCGATTCGTGGCGCTCGCGATGGTCTCGGCGGCGCTCCCGTTCTCGGGGCTTCCGACCTTCCGGCCTTCCGACCTCCACGGCCAATCCGCCCGCCGGCTCGACGCCCTCCTCGATGCCCCTCCCTTCCGCCACGCGATCTGGGGCGTCGCGCTGGTGGACGAGCGGGGTCGGCTGCTCTACGGGCGGAACGCGGACCGGATGATGATCCCGGCGAGCAACACGAAGCTCATCGTGACCGCGGTGGCGGCGGCGCTTCTCCCCCCCGACTTCACCGTGAACACGAGCCTCTACGGGACCGGGCCCGTGGTGGATGGGGTCCTGCGCGGCGATCTCGTGCTCTACGGTCGCGGCGACCCCGCCTTCGGCGTGCGCTGCTACGCCATCGACACCATGGCGCCCGGCGCCTGCGAGCGGGATCCCGCGGCTCCGCTGCGGACCCTGGTGAACGGTCTCCGGGCCAAGGGAATCCGGTCCGTCCAGGGCGCGATCGTGGGCGACGGAAGCTATTTCGAGACGACGATCGTCCATCCTGCCTGGGACTGGTTCGACACGTTCTGGTGGTACGCGGCACCGGTGTCCGGGCTCACGCTCAACGACAACAGCGTGGACATCAAGTGGGGGCCCGGGGCCGCGGTCGGCGCGCCCGCCACGATCGGCATCTGGCCGGACTATCACGGCTTCACCTTCGAGAATCGCACCCGCACCGTCGAGGCGGGCGGCGAGACCGACATCGGCGACCGCATCTGGCGCCATCCCGGCACCATGAACGCGTGGGCCGAAGGGACCGTCGCCCTTGGACATCGTGGCGGCACCGACTACTTCGCGGTGCCGGACCCGAATCTCTTCGCCGCGCGCGCGCTCCGGAGCCTCCTCGCGGAAGCCGGCATTTCGGTGACGGGTGAGACCCGCTCGACCACCGACTCGCTCGCCTATGCGCATGCGCGCACCACGGCGCCGCTCGCCGAAGTGGCGAGCCGGCCGTTGCGCGACTGGATCTTCCCCATCCTGAACACGAGCCAGAACCTCTACGCCGAAGTCCTCCTGAAGCAGCTCGGCAAGCAGTTCGGCGCGGCGGGCTCGTGGCAGGAAGGCATCAAGGTGGAGCGCCGCTTCCTCATCGACTCGGTGGGCGTCGACTCGGCGCAGTTCGCGGTGTACGACGGGTCGGGCCTCGCCTCGGAGAACCTGGTGAGTCCGCTCGCGTTCACCCAGGTGCTGCGCTACATGCGGAACCATCCGCGGTTCGCGACCTTCATTGCCGGCATGCCACAGAGCGGCAAGCGCGGGTCGCTGCGCACCCGCTTCATCGGCACGCCCATCGAGGGCCGCGTCCTCGCCAAGACCGGGAGCATCTCGCGCGTCAACACGCTCTCCGGCTACATCGACGCCCCCGATGGCCGCCGGCTCACCTTCTCGGTCCAGGCCAACCACCACACCGCCGGCGGCCGGGCGGCCCTCGCGCGAATAGACTC
>JBLNHD010000181.1:0-8311 GCA_050268825.1 Gemmatimonadota bacterium | reverse complement strand
ACCGAGAAGTCCCAGAACGTCCAGGACGTGAAGGAGAAGATCAACACGCTCCGGACCCAGGTCATTCCCGGCCACATTTCGACGCTGAACAGCGCGCTCCGCTCGCAGGAGCTCGCCCTGCAGTCCACGATCGGGGAGCAGACGAGCGAGCTTCGCAGCATGCCGGGGCGCCAGATCGAGGAAGAACGGCTGATCCGCGAGCGCGACCTGCTCAACACGATGTACCAGAACTTGAAGCTCCAGTACCAGTCCGCGCGCCTCGCCGAGGCGAGCGCCATCCCCGACGTCGAAGTGCTCGACCCGGCGGTGGAGCCGCAGCGCCCGAGCAGCAACAGCGCCATCATGATCATCCTCGCGGCCTTCGGCATCAGCCTTGGCCTGGCCCTCGGCCTGGCGCTGCTGCTCGACCGGCTGGACAAGCGGTTCCGCTACCCGGAGCAGGTCACGAAGGAGCTCGGGCTCAGCATCCTGGGCGCGATTCCGGCCATCCGGCGCGTCAACTCGAGCGACCGCGATGCGGAAGAAGCCGCGCAGGTGGTCGAGGCGTTCCGGACCATCCGGATGAACCTGGCCCACTCGTACGGCGCCGCGGGCCCCGTGATGCTCACCATCTCGAGCCCCGAGCCGGGCGACGGCAAGTCGCTCGTCTCATCGAACCTGGCGCTCAGCTTCGCCGAGGCCGGCTACCGGACGCTGCTCATCGACGGCGACATCCGCCGCGGCGAGCTGCACCGCATGTTCAACACCGATCGCCGGCCCGGGCTGCTCGACTGCCTGCGCGGCGAGGCGACGCTGGACGAGATCCCGCGCGCCACGACGCATGCGAACCTCACCCTCATTCCGTGCGGCACCCGGCATCACCACGGGCCCGAGCTCCTCGGCTCGGCCGCCATGCGCGACCTGATGGCCACGCTCAAGGCGCGCTACAACGTCATCATCGTGGACAGCCCGCCGCTCGGCGCCGGGATCGATCCCTTCGTGCTCGGCACGGCCACGGGCAACATCATGCTCGTGCTCCGCTCGGGCGAGACGGACCGTGCCATGGCCGAAGCGAAGCTGAAGCTGCTCGATCGCCTGCCGGTCCGTATCCTGGGCGCGGTCCTCAACGACGTCCGGCCGTCGGACGGGCAGTACAAGTACTACCGCTACGTCTACGGGTATACGGCCGACGAGGAGCCGGTCGGACAGATCGGTGTCGGCAGCTGACGCCGGATCGACCTCGAGCCGCGAAGACGCGAAGAGGGCCCCGCAACGCTGCGGGGCCCTCTTCGCGTTCGGCAGGCCGGCTTCCCGTTCGGCACCCGGCGGTTCGAGCCGGCCGGGGGGCACGCGCCGGGCTAGTTCCGTGCGGCGAACTCCCGCACGCGGTCGGCATCGCCGGACTCGCGCAGCTCGCGGAGCGCGGTCGTAGCACGGAGGAGGAGCTCCACCGCGTCGATTTCCGACGATCCGAAATCGCTGACGGCGCAGTAGCCGGCCCGCAGGCGGATGGGGCCATTCCCTTCCCGGACGAGCCCTGCCTGCTCGACCACCCCACCCAGGCGCTCCGCGAGGCGCACGGCGCCCGACGGGCCCGTGGCCGGCGCGATGACCGCGAACTCGCCGTGGGCCAGCCGTCCCACCGCGTCCGAGGTGCGCCCCGATTCGCGGAAGACTCGCCCGATCCGCTCGGCAACCGTGCTCGGCTCATGCTCCAGGGCGGCCCCGTGATCGGGCGAAAAGACCACGCAGGACAGCGGCTGGTGCCGGCGCTGTGCCTCCGAGCCGATTTCCCGTGCCCGGCGTGCCAGGCCGCGCATGTTGTAGAAGCCCGTCACGGTGTCCAGGAGCGTGTCGTCCCGGAGCGCATCCACTTCGAGCTTCGACTGGACGAACGTGCGAAGCTTGAGGAGGAGCGCCTCCCCGTCCACCGGCTGACCGAGGAATTCCCAGGCCCCCGCCCGGTAGGCCTCGAGCCGCTGCGCCCGGCCGGAGGGGCCGCTCGTGGTGATGATGATCGGGGTCGTGGCGCTGAAGCGGGGGTCGTCGCGAAGCATGCGGCAGACGTCGAAGCCGTGCAGGTCCGGCATCTGCGCATCGAGAATGATGAGGTCGGGTCGCTGCGACCGGGCCTGATCCAGCGCCTGCTGGCCCGTATGCGCGCGCACCACCGCGTAGCCGTTGGGTGCCAGAATACTCTCGAGGGACCGGACCGACCATTCCTGATCGTTGGCAACCAGGACCAGCGGCGGCCGTGCGGCTTCGTCTCTTTGTGCCATGCGCCTCTTGGACTGCGGCTATGAGTTGCGGGCCCGTTTTCAGGCCGGGAGCTGCCGGTTCAGGGACCCCGGCACCAACCGCAGGAGTCGTGCGACGTCGGCGCCAGCTCTATCTTGCTGATTCACAATGACTTGGGTGTTTGGCGCCGCGCCCGGTCCAGGGCGATCGCTGACTCGGTGCAACACCCGGGAGGACGCCGTCCGGCGCGCTCGCTCGCCGAAGTGGGGCGCCGGGCCTTCAGTTGTGGGGCGGGTGCAACGCGAGCGTGCGTCGACACCGGGGAACCCATCGGAGGGGGCGATGGTGGTAAACCGTTGCGATGCATAAGGTTCGCGAGTCTACCGGCGCTTCCCGCCAGCGATTCCGGGCTCCTCGATAATGCGGCGCCAGAATTGAAGAAGACGGGGCATCCTCCCGAGTCCCCCGGTGACCGGCCGAAAGGCACGCAATGGAAGGCGAAGGCAGCATGAAGGACGAACTCCATACTGGCATGGGCGGCGCTTCCGAAGAGCTGGCCGACGAACGCTCGGAATTCTCCCACCGGCTCGCGAGCTTCGGTCTCGGTGAGAAGCCGGCCCGGCTGCTCGAAGACGTGCCCAGGCGCGTCTCCCGGCCCCTGCCGAAGCCGATCGCCGAGTAGCGAACGCGCCGCTTCCCCATCGGGGTGAGTCGTGTCACAGGGCGGAATCCGGGAGGTGGTATTTTGAACGTCGAGCACTCGCAATTTCTGAGCGCCCTGTGACGCCGAAGGCGGCGCGCGGGTCTGCACGTCATCAACAGGAGGCACGTCACCGGATGCGGATGCCACTCGAACGAGTGCTGTTGCTCGGAGCACTGATCCTCGCGCCAGCCATGGCCGTCGCCCAGACGCCGGCCACCGGCGCGGTGCCCTCGGATCGTGCGCGCGCAATGGCCACCCGTGCCGAGCTGCAGGCGCTCGTCTCGACGACCACCTCCGATGAGGAGAAGGCCGCGGTCCAGGCCCGTCTCACCGACGGCGACTTCCAGCCGGGAGACCTCATCGCCCTCTCGGTCATCGAGGATTCGACGCTCACGGACACGTTCACGATCCGGACCGGACGCACCCTCAAGCTGCCGAACATTCCGGAAGTCTCGCTGCGCGGCGTGCTCCGCTCGGAGCTGGACAGCCTGATGACGGCCGTGGTGAGCGAGTACATTCGCAATCCGCAGGTGGATGCCGTGGCGCTCATCCGCGTGGCGGTGCTCGGTGCGGTCAACCGGCCGGGCTTCTATTCGGTTCCCGCCGAAACGCCGGCCCCGGACGTCGTGATGATCGCCGGCGGTCCGGGGCAGAACACGGACCTCAAGAAGGTCGAAATCCGCCGCGGCGAGGTGATCGTGCTCGACCGCGAAGAGATGAGCACGGCCTTTGCTGCCGGCACCTCCATCGACCAGCTCAACGTCCTCGGCGGCGACCAGTTCGTGGTCGGCGAGAAGAGCGGTGGCTGGAAGGGCACGCTGCAGACCGTCGGACTGATCACCGGGCTTCTGTCCGGGGTCTACTTCGCGACGCGAATCTTCGAGTGATGGCACGCCGAATGGGAATTTCAATGCCCGGACTTCACGATGGCCAGTCAGCCCTGCCGCGAGCCACGGTTCGCGTCTCGCGCCCGCAGCCGGTCCTGCGTGAGGTCCAGGAAGCGACGCAGGCCAGAGCCGCCGGCCGCACGTTCGCGGAAGGGGCCCGCCGCGCGCTGAACTTCTTCCTCGCGCTGCTGGGGCTCGTTCTGGCCCTGCCGCTGCTGCTCCTCGTGGCGGTCCTGATCAAGCTGACCTCGCGCGGCCCGGTCATGTACACCCAGGTCCGCGTCGGTCTCGACCGGCGCACGGACGGGGACCTCAACACCAACCACCGGCGCGTCAGCGACATCGGCGGGAAGCCGTTCAACATCTACAAGTTCCGCACGATGCGCACCGACGCCGAGCAGGGCACCGGCGCCGTCTGGGCGCAGAAGCACGATCCGCGCGTCACCTGGATCGGCCGCTACCTGCGGCAGTACCGGATCGACGAGCTGCCGCAGCTCATCAACGTGCTCAAGGGCGAGATGAACATCGTGGGCCCGCGCCCCGAGCGCCCGATGATCTTCGCGGAGCTTCGCAAGAACATCAGCGAGTACCCGCTCCGGCAGCGCGCCAAGCCGGGAATCACCGGCCTGGCGCAGATCAATCACCATTACGACCGCTGTCTCGACGACGTCCGGAAGAAGGTCAGCTACGACCTCGAGTACATCGAGAAGCAGAGCCTCCTCGAGGACCTCCGGATCATGTTCCAGACGGTCCCGGTAATCCTGTTCCGGCGTGGCGGCTGGTAGGCGCGCCATGACAGCGACCGTCCGCCCCCTGCCGATCCTGGCGCTCACCAGGCGGCCCGCAGCGGCGTTGCCCGCGGCGGCCGCGCTGATCGCCTTTGCCGTGCTCTTTGCCCAGCCGATCCGGAGCCTGGCTGCCGAGTGGTGGAACAACCCCGAGGCGGGCCATGGGCTCCTCCTGGCGCCGCTCGCGGTCTGGCTCGCCTGGCGCCGCGGCCTCGAGCCGCGGGCGCGCAGCCAGGTCGTCTTCGGCTCGGTCATCATGGTTGGCGCCGTGCTGCTGCGCTATCTCTCCGGCCTTGCGGCGGAGATCTTCACCATGCGCGTCTCGGCACTCATCGCGCTCGTCGGCGTGGTGGTCTTCCTTGCGGGGTGGCGGCAGGTGCTCCGCTGGTGGCTCCCGTTCACGATTCTCTTCCTCTCGATTCCCTGGCCGGCGCTCATCACCAACGCGCTGGCGCTTCCGCTCCAGTTCCAGGCCTCGCAGATGGGCGCGGCGCTGCTCGAGATGCGCAATGTTCCCGTCATGCTCCAGGGGAACGTGATCCAGATTCCGGGACACCGCCTCTTCGTCACCGAGGCCTGCAGCGGGCTGCGCTCGCTCACGGCGCTGCTCAGCCTCGGCGTACTCGTGGGCGGCCTCTGGCTTCGTTTTCCGGTGAGCCGGATCCTCGTGCTGCTGCTCACCATCCCCGTGGCCATCCTGATCAACGCGGTCCGGGTGTTCCTGACCGGGTTCCTCGTCTACTTCGTCGACCCGAAACTGGGCGAAGGGTTCATGCACATGACGGAGGGCTGGCTCCTCTTCATCGTGGCGTTCGGCATGCTCGGGGCCATCGCGTGGATCGCGAACGCGGCGGAGCGTCGGATCCGGCCCGAGCCGGCGGAGGTGAACCATGCTTAACTGGCAGCGCTGGATTCCGGCGGCGGCCTTCGGGGCCGGATGCGTGATGCTGCTCAGCGTTCAGCGGCAGCAGGTCATGGCGCTGCGCGAGCCGCTCCAGACCCTGCCGGCCGAGTACGAAGGCTTCCGCGGCTATGACGAGGTGATCAGCGAGGAGGAGCAGCGCGTGGCCGGCATGTCGGACTACGTGCTGCGGTCGTTCACGCGGGACTCGCTCGTAGCCTTCTCGGTGTACGTCGGCTACTACGAGCAGCAGACCCAGGGGCGCACGATCCACTCGCCCCGCAACTGCCTCCCCGGTGCAGGCTGGGAGGCGTTGAGCGCCGGGCGCGAGCCCGTTCCGGTCGCGGGGGATACGGTGCTCATCAACCGGTACGAGCTGGCCAACGGCGACATGCGGGCTCTCGTGTACTACTGGTACCAGGGGCGCGGGCGCGTCGAGTCCAGCGAGTACAAGGTGAAGTGGGACCTGCTGCGCGATGCGGCGCTCACCGGGCGCTCGGAGGAGGCGCTGGTCCGGATCGTGGTGCCGATCAACGGCGTGATCACGGATCCCGACGCGCTCGCGCGCAAGATCGCGGCGGAGCTGGTGCCTCAGGTCGAGCGTCGGCTGCCCGCACCGGCCTGACCAGCCGGAGCCGGAGATGCAACGAGGGGCCGCTGATGGCGGCCCCTCGTCGCATCCGGGCAGGTCCATCACTCACTGCGGCGGGCGATGACCGCGCTGGCCGACGAGCAGCCCCTCGCCGGGGGCGCGCTTCCGCGCCACGCCGGGCGTCCCGATGCGCTGCGTGGCGCGGAAGGCCCCGATGCCGAGCGCCGTGCACGAGGCGATCGCGAGCAGCGCCGTCACCACGGCCTTGATGCCGGCGAGGTCGTACCCGCCCTTGGCCTCGGGACGCACCACCCGCCGGAGCTGGAGCGCATCGAGCGCAAAGCTCGCCGTCAGGAGGATGACGACCACCCCCAGCACCAGCGCCACGATCCCGACCACGCGCAGCCCCGTACGGTGCCCCAGGAAGAACGCCGCGACCGCCGCGACCAGCAGTGCGAACAGCACCGTGGGAAGCATCGTGTAGAGGATGCCCGTCACCGCGAACCGCCACCCGACTTCGCCGGCGCGCGGCGGCCACGTGGCGGAGAAGGCCTCGATGAACGGCTGCAGGAAGAGCAGGAGCGCCAGAGCGTAGAGCCCGAAAAGCCACGGCCGAAGCTGCGGCGAAACGATCGCGTTGCGCATGAGGTCCGCGGGTCGAGGTCGGTGAAAGCTGAGGCGAACGCGGTGAATTCACAAGCCGCCGGCGGCGTCGCCGCAAAAGAATGGGGCGCCCTCAGGCGCCCCATCGCTGGCGATCGGTCGTCGTGCGCGTGCTGCTTACTTCCGGCGGCGCTTGAGCACGCCTGCGCCACCCATGCCGGCGAGTCCGGTTGCGAGCAGCGTCATGGTGACCGGCTCGGGGACGGTGGTGACCCCGCGAACCGCAAAGATCGCATCGTTGTAGTCCTCATCGCCGCCCCCGAGGATGTCCTCGAAGCCGATGATGTAATCGTATTCCGCGCCGATGCCGAGCTCGTCGAGGTTGGTGCCGGTGAGGGCGATGTATTCCTCACGCGTCCAGACGATCATGTGCGGCATGTTGTCGGCGTTGCGGCTGCCGTCGCCACTGTAGAAGATGTCGTCGGCGGCCGGGCACCCGGGCTCGGGCGACGTGCCGTCGCGCCGGACGCAGATACCGAAGATCACTTCGTCGCCCAGCGCCAGGCCATCGTCGTTCACGTCCACGAACGCGCCCGGTGCGGTGGCATGGTTGTCGAACAGGAACTGCGCGTCGCTGAATTGCCCGACGGTGAGGAAGAAATACAGGTCGTCGCCGTAGAGCGCTTCACTGCCCACGAAACGCGCGGCGACATCGCCCGCCTTGAAGACGGGTTGGCCGAGCATGCCATCCGCGCGGGCCGTCCCCGCGAACATCGCGAGTGCGGCCGCTGTCATGGCAGCTCGAGCGAACACATTTCCGAGCTTCATCTGAGGTTCCCCTGTGAGTTAATGACCGACCACCAGACTACTGCGGGCCTGCGAGCCTTCGGGTCCAACATCGGCGCGGGCGGCCCGCAGGCCGCCGATGCCGAGCCATGCCGCCACCGGCGCTGCGAGCAGCACGATGGCGACCGTCTTCCAGGTGGCAACCTGGAAGCCGGGCGTGACGCGTTCGCTGAGCGACGAGGCGAGCGCGGTGAAGTCCACGATGAAGAGGAGGCCGCCGATCACGGCGAGCGCCGCCAGCGCGAGGAAGACGCCCGAGATGAGGCGGAGCGTTCCCCGATGGCGGGCCACGATGGCCGACGCAGCGGCAATCGCGAGGCCGAGCAGCGGGGTCACCATCGAGTTGAACACGAGGCCGAGCGCGCCGTAGCGCCAGTCGCGGCTCCCGAAATCCGCCGGCAGGATCTTCGGGAAGGTGTCCAGCAGCGACGTGACGATGAGGAGCAGGGCGATCGGATATCCCGCGAGTGCGAGCGGGCGGGCCGCCGGAAGCGTGGGCTGGATCATGAGCTCCAGTTCGAGTCGCACGGCAGGTTTGCAATATCCGTACTCGTCCGGGAGAGTTGTGCCAATCTTCTATCCGCTTGCGCGGCAAGCACTTCCCAATGGTCAAAAATCACCTCTGTGGCGCGCCTCCCCACCCGGACCGTGGAGGTGCGGTGAGGGTGCCACAACCGACCGTCGTTCCCGCCCGCCCCGTTATCTTCCGCGGAGCAACGGGGGCATGCCGCTTGCAGCCCACCGCCGCGCCCCGAACTGCCGAGGAAGCGCTGA
>JBLNHD010000180.1:0-9746 GCA_050268825.1 Gemmatimonadota bacterium | reverse complement strand
AACCCCGCTTCCCTCACCGCCCCCTCACTGGACTCCTACCACACCTGGACTTCCTTCAGCACCGCCCGCCGCTCCATCCCGCGCCACTCGGGGACTGCCTGCCTCGCGCCCTCCCGCACCGCAAGGACCGGAACCTCTGAGGTGCCGACCAGTTCGTCCATCACGCTACCGAGGAAGAGGCGGCTTGCCTCGCTCCGATGGTGCGCGGCGATCGTCACCAGGTCGATCCGCTGTGCCTCGACGCACGCGAGGATGCCGAGGGCGGCGGACCGCTCCACCACGGTGAACCCTCGGGAGCGCACGCCATGCTGTTCGATGCGGGTTGCCTCGTCGCCGAGATACTGCTCGAGGGCCGCATACCTCGCCTCCAGGCGCACCGCCTCCGGGGCACCCGGATGGGGCAGCTCGGCGGCGGGCATCACCAGCACGAGCCGGATCTCGCTCACGCCCGGCGTCGCGACGTTCAATGCGAGGTCGATCGCGGCCCGGGCGTCGGCAGTGCCGTCGAGCGGTACGAGAATGCGGCGGAAGATGCCGGGGAGCTCAGCCTCGCGCGTGATGCCCTGGGCATTGTGGTCACGCAGGAGCAGCGTGGGAATGCCCGCATTGATGAGCCCGTCCGCGACGCTTCCGAGCAGGATCCGGCCGACACCCGTCCTGCCATGGGTGCGCATGACGGCGAGCCCGACCTGGTGCAGCGCCGCGTACTCTTCGAGCTGGGACGACACGCTGCCAGTGCCCTCGAGGAGGATCGGCTCGGGACGGATGCGGTGGAAGACCGAGACGTCGTGCGCCACGCTTTCCAGGTGCGTGCGGAGATCATCGCGGAAGAACTCATTGGGTGGGGGCACGGCCACCATGCCGGTGCCGACCGGCGAGACCGGACGGAAGACCCCGACGAGATGGAGCCGGGCCCGACGGAAGACCGCCATGCGCGCCGCGAGCGAGACCGCGCGGACCGCCTCGGCCGACCCGTCCAGGGGTACCATGATCGAAGAAAGCGCCGGAATGCCCATGGATCCTCCCTGAAGGGGTCGTCTCCAAGGTGGCCAACGCGGTGTGAGGGGATCGTGAAGCAGGGATGAAGAGTCGGTCCGCCCGTCGGGCCTTGGTGGCCCACGTCACAGTTCCCGGGCCGTGGCGCGCCTATCATGCTGGGCGATTTCCTCGCCACACCGACCCGACCCGCGTCACAGAGGGCACTATGGGACTACTCGACAAACTGTTCGGCGGCAAGGAGAAGCCCCGCGCGGACTTCTCCAATGTACAGAGCGGCGCTTCCTCCACCGCGCCCTCGCCGGCCGCTTCCGCACCGGCCGCCTCGAAGCGGACCTACACCGTCGTTTCCGGAGACAGCCTCTCGAAGATCGCCAAGCGCGAGTACGGCGATGCGCAGAAGTGGACGGTGATCTACGAAGCGAACCGGGACAAGATCTCGAATCCCGACCTGATCCATCCGGGCCAGGTCCTCACGATTCCTTCCGCCTGAGCGAGACCATCATGACGAGACGCTTCTGGCTGGCGGCCACGTGCGCCCTCACCCTCGCAACCGCAGGCGCGTGCAATCGTGATACGCAGGACACCGGCGCCGGGACGGGCGCCGGCACGGCGACGACGACGCCCGCCAATACCGTGAGTGCCGGTGAGATCCGCCTCGGCAACGCGATCGGGGCCGACAAGCGCGTGACCAACGAGACCGAGGACTTCCGCCCGACCGAGACGATCTACGCGTCGGTGGCCACGACGGGCATCGCGCCGAACGCGACGCTCGTGGCGCGCTGGACGTACCAGGATGGTCAGGTGGTCTCGACCGACTCGATCACCATCGCGCCGAACAGCGCGGAGTACACCGAGTTCCACATCAGCAACCCGGGCGGCTTCCCGACCGGCGATTACAAGCTCGAGGTCTTCATGAACGGGCAATCGATCGGGACGAAGGACTTCGACGTCGAGTAGACTGCACCACCAGCTGCACGGCATTTACCGGACGGCAGGCAGCGGAGCATCGCTGCCTGCCGTCTTTCCATCCGCCTCCGCACGCCGCCGCCGATGGAGCGCCCCGCCTTCACCTGCGCTCGCTCGCCCTCCAGCCGGTCGGCTTCCGTAACGGGATCTGCATGCCTCCGGTCTCCGCCAGATGCGCGAAGAGGCGGGTGCGCATGCGCGTCACGCGCTCGGCGTGCGCGGGGTCGTCCACGAGATTGCGGAGCTCCGCCGGATCCGTCTCGAGGTCGAAGAGCTCGGGCCGGTCCCACACGCCGTGATAGTAGATGTACTTCCACCGCTCGTCCCGGAGGGCGAAGACCGTCGGTGTGTGAGGAAAGGCGTCTTCCCAGTAGTACTCGTAGAGCAGCTCGCTCTGCTGGCGCGTCGGCTCCCCGCGGAGCAGGGCGACGATCGATCTGCCATCGAGCTCCGCCGGCATGGACGCTCCCGCGAGCTCGAGCATCGTGGGCGCGATGTCGATGTTGCGGACCATCGGCGCAATGGTGGTCCCCGCCGTGATGAAACCCGGCGCCCAGGCGAGCATCGGCACGCGCATCGATTCCTCGTAGGCGTGACGCTTGTCGATGAGTCCATGCTCGCCGAGCGAGAAGCCGTTGTCGCCCATGTAGAGCACGAGCGTGTTGCGGTCGAGCTTCGCCCCTTCGAGGAAGTCGAGCACCCGACCCACGCCCTCGTCGAGTGCGAGGAGCGTCTCGGCGTATCGCCGGTAGAATTCGTCGAACTCCATCGCCCCGTGGTACATGAAGTCCACCCCGTGCCAGCTGTTCCGCTGCTCGCGCACCCAGCGGGGCCAGCCCGGGCTCGCCGCGGCGGCACGCATCGAGGCGGGGTAGGGAATCTCCACGGAGGCGTAGCGGCCGCGATGTCGCGGAGCCGGAACGAACTCCGCATGCACTGCCTTATGCGAGAGCACCAGGAAGAAGGGGCGCCTTGGCTCCGCTGCCCGTTGATGCCGGAGCCAGTCGATCGCCTTCTCAGTCAGGACGTCGGTCGTGTAGCCGCTGTGCCTGCTGCGGACCCCGTCGATGTTGAGCTCGGGATCCTCATAGACCCCCTGACCGCGAAAGCTCACCCAGTGGTCGAACCCCGGCCGCGGAGCGTCGCTGTCCTCTCCCATGTGCCACTTGCCGACGTACGCCGTCCGGTATCCGGCGCGCTGCAGGCTCGCGGGAAAGAACACCGTGCGTTCGGGAACCGGGCTCGTGTTGTCCACTACGCCGTGCCGGTGGGCGTATTGTCCGGTGAAGATCGATGCCCGGCTGGGGGAGCACAGGGCGGTGGTGACGAAGGCGTTCGCGAGGTGCGCCCCGCCCGCCGCCATCCGGTCGAGGTTCGGCGTCTCGAGAAAGGGCGGTGCCGACGCCATGAATCCCATGAAGTCGTGCCGGTGGTCGTCGCTCAGGATGAGGACGATGTTGCGCGGGGCTGGGGCACCGCCCTGTGTCGCGCACGGCGTCGTGCCGAGTGCCGTGAGCAGGAGGGCCAGCCCGGCGCTGCGCCTCATTCCGTCGTATCCGCGCCGGCCGGCGCGAGCAGGAGCGACCCGCCCCAGTGATCGATCGTCATGTCGTCCGACCGCTGGCCGTTGATGTTGGTGATGAGCAGCTCCCCGCGCCGCGGGCCCGGTTCCGAAACGACGCGGAGCCGTTCGCCGGGAAGCGCCTGACGCAGGGGGATCGAATCGATAATGGACGCCACCAGCGCGCCGACATCGAAGCGCAGCGTGTCGCGTCCCACCCGGATGCGCGCGATCCCTTGTACCGTATCCGCCACGACCTGCACCGTGTCGCCTCCGGCGAGGCGCGGTGTGGTGTCCCCCGACCAGGCGGGGACCATCCACGCGTATCCCGCGATGTCGGTCGCGAACGCCTGATCGGCATTCACGTGGAACCAGCCGGCCTCGCCGCCGCGGAAGTACTCCGGGACGTACGTCCCGCCCGCGAGCGCCATGATGCGGGCCGCCGTCGAGTCACGCAGCTCGCCGTAGCGGGGAATGGAATCGAGGCCGAGCGGTGGCAGGTCCTGCCCGAGGGCCCCCGCGATGCGTGCTTCCGCGTCGTGGTCGATGAGGAATCGGAGTGCCGCGCTCGCTTCGCGTGCGGCTTCCGGATCGGTGCTGCTCGCCGCCACGAGCTTCCCGAAGCGGGCCGCCTGGCTTCGCAGCGATACGCTCGTCAGGCTGATCGGACCGTAGAGCATCGCGAGCAGGATCACCGACAGCGTGACCGGGATGACGCGGATGCTGGCCCCCCGGCGCACCGTGAACAGGATGGCGACGCCGAGCAGCCAGAGGCCGAGCACGAAGCCGAGGGTGCGGAGCTCGGTGAGCCCGTACGGCAGGATGCGCTTCCAGAACGCCACCAGCAGCATGAGCGCCGCGGGGATAAGCCCGATGAAGAGCCACCGCGCGTAGACCCTGATCCAGTCCTCCTCCGGGTCCGACCGGAGCGGGTGAACGAGCAGGAAGCCGAGGAGCCCCGTCACCGCGACACTCGTCACCAGCCAGCCGATCCAGCCGCTCGGCCACTCCGCGCCCGCCACGATCTTCACGAGGTACGCGAGCAGGATGACGAGGTAGATGAACGCGAGCGGGGTCAGGATGTACTGCGAGAAGATCTTGAGCGCCTTCGGGTACTCGCGATCCCCGGCGAGCGCCGCGAGGTCCTCCGGCACTGCCGCGAGGAAGATCCAGGTGTTCACGACGAAGGCAACGACGATCCAGATGCGGAGGTACGTCTCCGGCTCGGTGTCGACCCCGAAGAGCCGGTCGAGCGCCGCGAGCGCAATGGCGAGGCCGACGAACAGGACCCCCGAGAAGACCGCGGCGCGCAGGAAGCCGAGGAAGAGGCGCCGGTTGTACTGCCAGAATCCCACCGACTCCGGTGCGCCGATGAACGGGACGAACGCCACGGCCAGATGGAGTGCGGCACTCAGCTGGAAATAGCGGATGGCATCGTGCTTCTGCTCCGGCCCCGGCCAGCTGAAGGCAAAAAGGACGAGCAGCGCGACGACAGCGACCTGCGCGATCGCTTCCCGGCTGCGCGGGCGTGTCGCGCCGTCCGCTCCCGGCATGGCCGAGCGCCAGAGCGTCACCGCAAGCGTCGCCGGGATGCCGAGCGCGGCGCTGAATACCACCCGCACCCAGGCATCCTCGTCGGCGCCGTCCGCCGTGGCGATGAGGCCGGTGACGGCGGCGACGATTGCGGCGGCCAGGGTCCAGGGAAAGCGCCACAGCACCTCGCGGGCGCGCGCAACCAGCACGTCGATGGACGGGAATCGCATGGATGGCCCTGGGGGAGGTGACGGTCAAGCTTATCGCGACGGGAGCGGCGCGGCCAGCGTCAGCGGCATCGCTGCATCCCCGCGCCCGTGAGGACCGCAATGAACCGCGGGTCGCCCCGGATTGGCGCGTAGACCGGATCGCAGGGAACCGAAAGCTCGGTGACGAACATGTGGCGCTCGGCAAAGGTCTCCTCGATGGCGTCGAGGGCCGCGTCCCGATCTCCGGCGGAGGCGGCCGCCGCCGCCAGGTCGAAGGCGAAGAGCCTGCCCGCCTCCCGATCGCGGCGCAGCACGCGGTACAGCGAATCGGCCCGCGCCGTATCGCCGCGCAGGCGCAGGGAGGCGCTCACGTAGGACCGGACGTCGACGCCCGTGCCGTACCGCCGCGCGTCGTCGAAGGCGCGGAGCGCGCTGTCGGCGTTGCCCATCGCATAATGGATGAGCCCGAGCACGAAGCGCGTATCGCTCTTGAGCGAATCGAGGCCAAGTCCGCGCCGGGCTTCCGCAAGCGCATCATCATATCTCCCTGCTGCCCAGAGCGCCGCGGAGTAGTCCGACGAGATCGTGGTGCCGAACGGATCGAGCTGCGCGGCGCGTTCGAGCCATCGCACCGCTTCCGAAGGTCGGCCGGTCGAGTAGAGGTGCACGCCGTACCAGTGGACCACGGCCGGATCATCGGGGGCGAGCGCCATCGCAATCCGGAAATGGCGCTCCGCCTCGGCGAAACGCCAGCGCATCTTGTGCAGGTTGGCGAGCGCGAGGTGCGCGTCCGACAGCGTCGAGTCGAGCGCCAGTGCCCGCCCGGCGCTCGCTTCCGCGAGCGGCAGCGCGGAGTCGGCCGGGAATGATCGGGCGAAGAACGGAATCACCACGTAGGCCATTGCGAGGCCGGCATGTCCGCGCGCGAACCCCGGATCCCGCGCGACGGCCGCCCCGAAATAGGCGATCGCATCGCGCAGCCCGCGCTCGCCGCGCTTGGACCACGCGAATCGACCCTTGAGGTAGGAGTCGTACGCCACGAGATCGTTCGTTCCGCGGGGGGCGAGCGCCGCCGTGTCTCGCGTACCCAGTCGTCCCCTGAGCGCGCTGACGACGGCGGCCGCGATCTCGTCCTGCACGGCGAACACGTCGCCGGCTTCCCGGTCGAACCGGTCGCTCCACAGCACGAGACCGTCTGCCGCACTCGTGAGCTCGACGGAAATCCGGAGGCGCTCGGCGGCGCGCCGTACCGTGCCGTCGAGCACCGCGCCCACGCCGAGTGCGCGACCGATCTCGGTGGCTGGATCGTCGCTGTCGCGGTAGCGTGCCGCCGAGCTCCTCGAGGCGACGCGGACACCGGGAACCTTGGCGAGCGCAGTCGTGAGCTCATCCGCCATTCCTTCCGCGAACCACGCATCGGCGGTGTCGCCGCCCATGTTCGCGAAGGGGAGCACGGCCACCGTGCCGAGCGCAGTCGTGTCACCGCCTGCGCCTGATCGGTGCCACGGGCGCGCTACCAGCGCCAGGGCAGCGATCAGGAGTGCGGCAGCGGCCACCGGCCAGCGTCGGTGGGAACGGCGCGGCACGGGGACGAGCGGGTCGAGGGCGGCGGCGAAGCCGGAGGCCGTGGAGAACCGGTCGGCCGGGGTGAGCGCCAGCGCCCGGGTCACGGCGGCATCGACCGACTCAGGCAGCTGGGGCCGCACCGTACGCAGGAGCGGTGGCGCAGAGGCGAATCGCTTGGCGATGATGGCCTGCGCGGACGGACCCGTGAACGGCGGCTCGCCGGCGAGCATTTCATGCAGGACGCACCCCAGGCTGTAGATGTCGGTCCGCCCGTCCACCCGGGAATCGGCTGCGGCCTGCTCGGGGCTCATGTAGGCCGGCGTCCCGAGGCTCAGCCCCGTCGCGGTCAGGCGATCACCCGCTTCGGTCGCCGCCTTGGCGATCCCGAAATCGGCGAGCAGTGCGTGACCATCCGAGACCAGGATGTTCTCCGGCTTCACATCTCGATGGACGATCCCGTGCCGATGGGCGTGATCGAGCGCCTCCGCCACTTCGCGCGCGAACCGGAGCGCGACCTCGATCGGCAAGGGGCCCTCGCGCTCGAGTCGCGCCCGGAGCGTTTCTCCTTCCACGAAGGGCATCGTGTAGTAGAAGAGCGGCTTGCCGCCGGCGTCGATTGCGCCGGAGTCGAAGATGGGGAGGATGTGGGGATGCTGCAGGCTGGCAGCGAGCCGGATCTCGCGCTGGAATCGCTCGGCCCCTACCGCCAGGGCGAGCTCCGGAAGGAGCACCTTCAGCGCGACTGGCCGCGCGTGCCGCGGATCGTGCGCCAGGTAGACCGTCGCCATGCCGCCGCGACCCAGCTCGCGCTCGACGCGATACCGCTCGCCGAAGGCCTCGACTACCTGTTCGAGCACGGTGCGCCCGGGAAGGAGACGGTGGAAATGTAGGTGCGGGGCAGGGCGCGGCAAGCAGCGGCGCCCTGCGCGGTCAGCGCCGCGCGAAGATCACCACGTAATGCACAAGGAGAATGAGCGCGCCCGCGAGAAAGACGCCTGCTCCGGCCCGCGCCACAGTGCCGCCCCCCAGCGCGATGCCGGCCAGGAGCGTGGCGATGCCGGTTGCAAGCAGCGCGAGCGTGGCCCACGCGGTCGGGCGATGCACGATTTCCGCGGCCGTCCTGACCCGCGGAGCGCCATGCCGGCCGTAGAAGTGCAGCCAGATGAGGAACGCGAGGAGGCGGTACCAGATGCCGGTGATGAAGAGCACCAGCCACCCGAGCAGCGTGAGTCCCGCGTACACGATCGCGCCGCGCGCGCTGAATCCCGGCGTCACGAGCAGGATGAGCCCGATGACGACCGCGCTGGCCAGCGCCGTGAACCCCGCCGCCACGTGCCCGAACGCCGGCTCGAGCCGTCGGATCATCCGGAACTGGAAGTACCCCACCACCAGTCGCAGAAAGAGCCCCCCTGCGGCGAGCGAGACGAACGTGCCGAGCCAGACGAGCGGTCGCTGTGCGAGCATGAGCCCGGTGGCGAGCAGGAGGAGCCCCGCCACTCCCGCGGGCCCGATGTAGCGCACGGGCCAGCTCGGCGCCCGGGCCGCCACCATGAACATCGGCAGCATCCTGCTGCCCACGCCCACCGCCGTCAGCCCCGCGAAGCCGAACGCCGCGAGGTGGAAATGCGCCGCGATGAGGCCGAGGCGGTCGAGCCTCCACCAGCCGAGGGCATTCCCGATGCGAGCGCCCGCGAGGAAGAATGCGAGGCCGAAGAGCATGTGAGCGGCGGAGACGTAGGACGCCGTGGTGCGGGCAGGCCCTCGCTCCATCCGGCGGCGGTGCGGCAGGAGGTTCCACGCGACGATGCCGATCACGACGAACAGCACCCCCCAGCCGAGTGCCTGCAGCCATGGAACCCACCACCAGAGCCCGGCCGCGAGGGCCGCGATGCCCGCGTGCAGGAGCCAGGCGCCCGCCACCCCGAGCCGCACGCTCCTCGGCGCCGCACCGAGGGACATCGGATAGAACTGGTAAAGCGCGCCGAAGATCGAACCGGTGATGACGCCGAGGGTGAAGAGGTGCGTGACCGCAAGGACGGGAGGGGCCAGGAACTGCCCGGCGGCGAGGAGTGGCGCGACGGCCACGAGCCCCGCGCCGCCCAGGGCGAGCCATCCGATGCCGCCGAGGAAGTGGATCCCCGGAAGCCGGAACGGCGGTGGTGAAGGAGGCATGAGTGGAAGGATAGCGACCTCGCCCGCGATGCAGCTCGGTCCGCCGCCGCGGCTCCATTAGTTTTCGCGCATGGCCTCCTCCACTCCGAAGCGCAAGACGAATACCGCGGCCGCGTGGCGGGAGGCGCGGGCGCTGATCTGGACCTATCGCTCCCGCCTCGCGCTCGGCATTGCGCTCATGCTGGTGAACCGGCTCGCCGGGTTCGTGCTGCCGGCCAGCTCGAAGTACCTGATCGACAACGTGCTGGCGGGCGGGCAGGGAGAGATGCTGGTTCCGCTGGCGCTGGCCGCGGGTGTGGCCACCCTGATTCAGGCCTCCACCGGGTACGCGCTCGCGCTCGTGATGAGCGTCGCCGCGCAGCGCGCGATCACCGAGATGCGGAAGCGGGTGCAGGCGCAGGTCCTCCGCCTGCCGATCAGTTTCTTCGACTCCACCAAGAGCGGCGTGCTCATCTCGCGGATCATGACCGACGCGGAAGGGGTGCGGAACCTGGTCGGCACCGGGCTCGTGCAGCTCGTGGGCGGCCTCTTCACGGCGGCGCTTTCGCTCGGCGTGCTCTTCTGGCTCAACTGGCAGCTCACCACCATCACGCTCGTCGTGATCATCGTCTTCGGCGCAGGGATGATCACCGCTTTCCGGCGGCTGCGGCCCATTTTCCGCGAGCGCGGCGAGATCAACGCGGAGGTGACCGGGCGCCTCGCCGAGACCGTGGGGGGCATCCGCCTCGTCAAGACGTATA
>JBLNHD010000179.1:0-8172 GCA_050268825.1 Gemmatimonadota bacterium | reverse complement strand
AGCCGCGCGCGCCGGCGGCGTGGGAGGAGTACACGATCGACTACCGCTTCGGCGGGACCACCTACGCCATCACGGTGCGCCGGGAACCTGGTCTCGCCTCGGTCACGACGACGGTGGATGGAGCGCAGACCCCGGACGCGGGCATCCCCCTCCGCGACGACGGGAAAGCGCACACGGCCCTCGTGCTGCGGCCGGCCTGAACTCCACGACGATCGCGTGAGGCGCGACGCGCGACGGAATCCGACTCAGTTGCCGTCGTACTCGACCGACTGGTTCGGCGTCTCCCACAGCCGGAGATGCGAGAGACGGACCGGAAGCAGTCGTGGCGCAAGCGCGCGCCAGAACGCCGTCACGAGGCGCTCGGCGGTCGGCGGCTGGACGGCACCGCCCGCGAGCACCTCGTCCACGGCGGCGTTCGCCAGATCGCGGAGGCGGTGAAAGTCGATCACCGACCCGGTCTCATCGACCGGGCCGGTGACCGACACTTCGAGCGCATACGAGAGCTTCCGGCCGAAATGAAAGGCGTCGAAAGCGACGCGCCGCGTTACCGTAAGGTTCACTTCCCTCCCTTGAGCCTCCGGGCGATCGTCGCTGCGCCATCGCGGTGGCCCTCGAACGCCGGTGCCACCTTCACCACGAGCGACTTGAGCTCGGCATTGCTGATGGCCGGCAGGAGCGTGGTGTTGATCGCGTCGATGACGCCCTGGTGGAACGCCACCTCGTGCGTGAGGAACGCGAGGTCGAAGTCGGCGGCCGGCACCTTGCGGAGCCGCGCCATCGCCTCGGCATGAGTCCTCGCGCTGGCATCATCGGCCGGCGGGGTCGGGGTGACACCGAGCTTCTGCGCGAGATCGCGGCCCATCTGCCGGACCGCCTTGTGATCGCGAACCAGCATGGCGCCGTAGTCCCGGACTTCCTGACTCCGGCCCCGCTCGACGGCCAGGGTGCCGGTTTCGATATCGGCGGTGTTGGCTGCATCGAATATGGCGACGATCGTCGCATCATCGAGGGGGGCGGGCGTGGACACGGCAGCGGCGGTGAGGCCGGCGGATACGACGCAGGCGGCGAGAATCGCGGCGATGGACCTGCTCACTTGGAGCCTCCAGAAAAGGGATGCCCCATCGTAGGTATGACCGACGAATAAGTCAAGGTTTTCCTTGAAATATTTGCCAAATGGGTGGCTCTCGCTACATTCGTCGGATCCGGGAGACCCCCATGAAGATGCGCACCGGCCAGAAACGATTTCTCGAAACGACACGCGGACAACTGGTTACGCTGCTCCGCCGCGGCCCGCAGCCGGTGGATGCGCTGGCAGCCACGCTGGGGCTCACGCCCAATGCCGTCCGTGCCCACCTCCTTACACTCGAGCGCGACGGCCTCGTACGCCAGGGCGGAACCCGCCGGAATCCGGGCGCCGGGAAGCCGGCGACTCTCTTCGAGCTCCATCCGGATGCGGAGACCATGATGTCCCGCGCCTACGCTCCGGTGCTTCGCGCACTCCTCGAGGAGCTCGCGTCGACCCTGCCCGCCGGCCAGCTCGAATCACTTCTCGACGGACTCGGGCGTCGCCTGGCAGCCGGCACCGCGCCTCCCGCGGGGGACTCCGCGCGCTCCCGGGCCGAGGCGGCCGCGGAGGTCCTGCGTTCGCTCGGCGGGCTCGGGGAGGTGGAGGAGCGGGATGGCGTTCCCTGCCTTCGCGGATTCGGCTGCCCGCTCGCCGTCGCGGTCGAGCGGCGGCCCGAAGCGTGCCGCGCCGTCCGCTCGCTGCTGAGCGAGGTGGTCGGGAGTGAGGTGACGCTCTGCTGCCGTTACGGCGACCGGCCGAGCTGCTGCTTCGAGGTGCCGGCCGCATGAGCGGCGGTCGTCCTGCCCGTCGCGCACTCCTGCGCAGCGCCGGATCGCTCGCAGCCCTGGCGGTGCTTCCCGGGCCGCTCCGCGCCCTGGGCCGGCTCAGGGGCAACCCCGACGAAGAGCGCCTGGCCGCGTGGACGGCACGGCTGAGATCCGAAGGATCGGGTGCCGCGGGAAGACCTTTCGGAACGTCCGTCATCCGCGCCGGAGAGCTCGCGATCGGGAGCCCGTACGTGGCGGCGACGCTCGAGACGTACCTCGAGAGCGGCGGGTCCCCTCGCGCCGAGCCGCTGATCCTTTCACTCACACGGTTCGACTGCGTCACGCTGGTCGAGGCATCGATCGCGGTCGCGCGCGTTGCGCTCGGTGAGAAACCGCCCGCGTGGGCCTCCTTCGCGCGCGAGGTCGAGCGCATGCGCTATCGCGGCGGGGTGCGCGCCGGGTACGCTTCGCGACTCCACTATTTCAGCGAATGGATTGCGGACGGCGCCCGGCGTGGTCTCCTGAATGACCTGAGCCGGGATCTGGGGGGCGACCCCGACGGAAGACCGCTCCGCTTCATGAGCGAGCACCGCGGGAGCTATCCTGCACTCGCGAACGATGCCGTCTACGCCGAGATCGCAATCATGGAACGCCGGCTCGACGGCACCCCGAGGTACGTCCTCCCGAAAGAGGCGCTCGCGTCGGTCAGCGGCCGGATCGAAAGCGGTGACGTCCTCGCGTTCGCGACGACGATCCCGGGTCTCGATGTGACGCACGCGGCCTTCGCGCATCGGGACGCGCGCGGTACCCTGCGCGTCCTGCACGCTCCTCTCTCGGGCGGCGTCGTGGAGATCACGCGTTCGACCCTCCCCGAGTACGTCGCCGCCATCCGCGGCTGCTCGGGCATCCTCGTCGCGCGGCCGGTCCGGGCACCGTAACGGGGCAGCTGCTACGCCTGCCGCGGTTCGGCGTCGGGCACCGCACGCTTCTCCCGCCGGACCCTGATCGCGCCTTCCTCGGGCTCGATTCCCTTCCCCCGCGCCGACGCCCAGGCCTGCGTGAATTCCGCGCCCAGCAGCACGATGATGGACGAGTAATAGATCCACAGCAGCAGCACGGCGAGCGAGCCCGCCGCGCCGTACGCCTCGCCCGGATTGCTCTTCCCGAGGTAGAAGCCGATGAGAAACTTTCCCGCCATGAAGAGCAGCGCGGTGACCCCTGCACCGACCCAGACGTCCCACCAGGCAGTCTTCGCATCCGGCAGCACCTTGAACATCACCGCGAAGAGGAGCCCGATCACGAGGAGCGAGATGGCGATATTGATCACGAGGAGAACGGCCGACGACATTCCGTCCGGGAGATAGCCCCCGATCCGATCCCCGACCGCCGAGAGCGCGGCGCTGACGGCGAGCGAAACCAGCAGGAAGAACGCGATGGCCATGAGAATGCCGAGCGAGAATACCCGCTTGGCGAAGAATCCTCTGATCCCACCGCCCTGCGCTTCCACTTCCCAGGCCCGGTTGAGCGCCGACTGCAGCTGCAGCAGCGCCCCGGTCGCGCCGAAAAGCAGCGCTCCGATACCGAGGAGGGTCGGCAGCACGCCCCCGCCCGGCTGCTCCGCGTGCGAGAGGATCGTACGCACACTGCTCCCGGCGGTCGGGCCCATCAGTGACTGGAGCTGGCGCTCGAGCCCGCCCCGGACGTCTTCGGGGTCCAGCACGGCGCCGAGCACGAGGAGGAGAAGCACGAGGACGGCTGGAAGCGAGAACACCGTATAATAGGAAAGCGCCGCCGCAGCGCTCATGCAGTCGTCGTCGAGAAAATCGCGGACGGCGCGCCTCGCCACGCCGAAGATACCGCCTGCCTGCTTTGCCATTACAGCTCACTCCGGTTCGAAGACGCCCCAAGATGCCCGACGGGTGGCGTAGGGCGCGTGACGCGAATCACGCGTCACCGCAGAAACGCCGCCCACCCGCTCCGGCCCATGACATTCGCATTCGTCCGCGGCATATTCGCGAACCATGAGACGCATTGCCGCAGCGCTGCGCCGGCGGCTTCGCCCGCCCCGCAATCATCTCCCTCCCCCCCCGGCGGCCAGCGAGCTGCACGCGAAGCTGCTCGCAACCGAGGCCGTTCTCGAGCGGATCCTCTTTCAGAACCTCCTGCCCTTCTGGCACCCGCGCGTCCTCGATCTCGAGCACGGCGGCTACCACCTGAACCATGGAGAGGACGGCGCGTCGCTGGGCCCGGCGCGCAAGGCGCTGGTCTCCAATGCGCGGACGCTCTGGTTCTTTGCGCGGATGGCCCGCGCCGGGCACCAGCCGCAAGCGATGCTCGAGGCGGCGCGCCACGGGTACGACTTCCTCGTGACGAGCTTCCTCGACGACCGGCATGGAGGCTTCTACTGGCACGTGTCCGAAGACGGGGCCGTCCCGCTCGATGCGGCGAAGCATCAGTACGGCCAGGCCTTCGCCATCTATGCGCTCGCGGAATACGCGATGGCCACCGGCTCCTCCGGTCCCGTGACGATCGCGGAGGAGACGTGCGCCCTCGTCGAGCAGCACCTGCGAGATCCGGCCGGTGGCGGGTATTGGGACCAGCTGGAGCGCGACTGGCGGCCCGGACAGCTCGATCCATCCCGCACGCGCGGTGGCGGGAAGTATCTCGGCTCGATGCACCACCTGATGGAGGCGTACACCTGGCTGGCGCGTGCCAGTTCCGGCTCGCTCGCGGCGTCACGGCTGGCCGAGCTGCTCCTCGTCTGCTCGAACAGCGTCGTCCGGATGCGCGAAGGAGCGCTGACCGACGCGCACCGGCCCGACTGGTCGCCACTGCTCGACGAGGAGCATGCGCGGGTGTCCTACGGTCACGACGTCGAGACGATCCACCTGCTCATTGCAGCGTGTGAGACGGCCGGTGTCGCGCCGCAGGTGCTGAATGGTCTGTATCGTGCGTTGTTGCAGTACTCGCTCCGGCTCGGACACGACCGGCGCAAGGGCGGGTTCTACTACGCCGGCCCGCTCGGGAAGCGGGCGGATCGCCGCGAGAAGATCTGGTGGGTGCAGGCGGAAGCGCTGCTGGGTGCGCTCGAGATGTACCGCGTGACCGGCGAGCGGGAGCCCGCCGAGACCTACCTCACGACACTCGACTGGATCGAATCACGTCAGGTGGACTGGAAGCGCGGCGAGTGGCACGCGTTCGTCCCGCCGCGCGGCCGCCCCCACGGTCGGAAGGCGGACGCGTGGAAGGGGCCGTATCACACCGGTCGCGCCGTCATTCATTCGCTGGAGGCGCTGCGGGCGCTCCGCGACGGCGGCCGATCGAGCGCTTGAGCATGGTGAACATGTCCTCCGCGCTGGCGTTCCAGTTGGCCGTGAGGTTCCGACCGTGGCGCCGGCGGCGGAGCAGCACGTCGGGGAGGCATTCGGTCACCACGCCCATTTCGCGCGCGCGAAAGTGCCAGTCGGTGTCTTCACCGGTGCGGAGCGCGGTGTCGAACGGTCCCACCCGGTCGAAGAGCTCGCGCCGCATCAGCATGAGCGGCGGCCCGTGCGCCGGATGCGGCTGGGCGAGCCAGGTCCCGCGCGCACGCTCTTCGACTTCATGCAGCTCCGGCTCCCAGAAGTTCTGGAGGTGGCCGAAGCAGAGGTCCAGCGAGGGATTCCGCCGGAAGCACTCCAGCTGCAGCGCAAGCTTGCCCGGGACCCAGAGGTCGTCCGCATCCTGGAACGTGAGCCACTCGCCGCGCGCTTCGGCGACGCCCCGATTGCGGGCAGCGGACGGCCCTGCATTGGGTTGAAAGAACGTCCGGATCCGGTCGCCGAACCCGGCCAGCACGTCTTCGGTGCCATCCGTCGACCCGTCGTCCACCACGATGACCTCGAGCGGCCGGTACTCCTGCGCCAGCACGCTCTCGATGCTCTCGGCCACGAAGCGTGCCCCGTTGTAGACGGGAATCACGCAGCTCACGAGGCCGGGTTCCCTGTGGCTCATGTGGCCGGGATCTCCCGCTGGCGGTCCTTGTTGCGCTTGAGCAGCGCGAGAAACTCGTCCCGGCTCTGCGCCGCCGTGACGCGCGAGCGATTGTTGGCGTGGATGCGGCGGCGGAGGAGCACGTCGGGGAGGAGCTCACCCTTGAGTCCGGCTTCGCGCGCGCGGAGGAACCAGTCGGCCGAGTCGCCGTGACCGAGCTCGGGGCGCATCACGCCCACACGGTCGAAGGCCGAGCGCCGGGCCAGGAGCGTCGGCGAGACCCAGCCGGCGATCGGCTCCGCGCGGCGATGCCCCTTGAACCGCTCGGCTTCATGCCGCATCTCGTCGACCCAGAAGTTCTGCACGTGACCCACGCAGAAATCGAGATCGGGGCGATGGTCGAGCAGCGCCATCTGCACGGCGAGCTTGTCGGCCGTCCAGAGGTCGTCGGAGTCGTTGAAGGCGATGAGCGCGCCCCTTGCCGCGGCGAGTCCCATGTTCCGGGCGGTGGCCGGCCCGGCATTCGACTGCGCCAGCCCGCGGACGCGATCGCCGAAGCTGCGGATGACCTCGCCGGTCCGGTCGGTGGACCCGTCGTCCACCACGATGACCTCGAGCGGGCGGTGGGTCTGCGCCAGGACGCTCTCGATCGATTCGGCGAGGTACGCCTCGCAGTTGTAGACCGGGATGATGCAGCTCACCAGCACGTCGCTCATTCGGCTTCTCCTCTCAGCATGCGGCCGATCGCCTCCGGAATGCCCGGAAGGTCGGAGCCCAGCTCGAGCCAGTAGGTCGGCACCGACTCGACGAGTGCCGCCATGGTCTCGAAGCGGGCCCGTCCGGCACCGAGGAAGGGCAGCTGAAAGAGCGAGCTCGGCGCCAGCTGCTTCAGCACGGCCACTTTCGATGCGGGCCGGAATCGTGTTTCCACGCGGGGCACGACGCGCGGCAGCGCCACCGCGCGAATGGCCGCCCCGTTCGCGAATCCTTCGGGGAAAAGGCCGGAGAGCAGCACCATGTGCTTGTCCTCGCGCTCGAGCTTGCCGGGCATCGCATGCGGCAGGAGATCGGGAAAGCGCTGCAGGTGGTGCGGCTCGAAATGGCTCGAGGAGTAGAGACTGTGTCCGAACCAGGTGCCGTCGGTGAGCCGTTCGAGGCCGACATAATCGTCGGCGAGATACTGGTAGCCGGCCCGCAGGCAGGTGACGGCCGTGGTCGTCTTTCCCGAGCCGCCCGGTCCGCCGAAGAGCACGCCGGCCCCATCGCGCGCCACGAGACCGGCATGCACGGCCTGGATGCCTCGATCACGCATCCAGAGGAGCAGCGAGGAATGCAGCGGGCGTCCCAGCTCGTACTGCGTGAGGCGCGCCGCCGAGCTCACCCAGCCGACCTTCGCGCTCGCCTCGCGGTCGGTGACCGTGAGCGTGCAGGGACTCTGCTGGCTGACATGCCGCGCGCCGTCATAGACCGTGACCGTCCCGTGGGCGTTCGGGTCGGATCCTTCGACGCAATCCTCGCAGCCGATCCCGGTCGCCTCCTCGTCCCAGAGATCGATGACGAGGTCCGGCGTCTCGGCGCGCCCGGGCCACCGGAGATGTGCGAGCGGGCGGTCGTACGCGTCACCGAGCGCACGCCCGGCGAAGCGCATCCGGACCGGCCGCCCGGCGATACGATAATCGCGCTCGACGAATTCCTCCGGCCGTGCCGCGCAGGCCGCGCGGAATGCGCCGGACAGCCGCTCGAAGGTGGCCGCGCCGGCCGCGCTCGATCTCATGCGATCTCCGCCTCGAGCGAGCCGGGCATGCGAACGCGCCGCAAGCGCCCGCGGACGCCGGCAACGGTGTGGTGCCAGATCCGGTAGGGATAGAGCAGCCCCACCGGAACGCGTCGTCCGCGGTAGGCATGCCGAAGGTAGGTGGGCGACGGAAAGAGGAGCCAGCGCAGCGCCCAGAGGCGGGGCCGGAGCCCGCCGGTTACCCGCCGGACGAGCGCGAGTGCCGGGAGGCCGGCGCGCGCGCCGTACAGCGCGACATCGCGTGCGATGGGCGAGGCGCTCCGCGCGAGGTCATCGAGCCGCTCGACCACGCTTCCGGGAATCGGGCTCTGCAGCTCCTCCGCGAGGTAGCGCAGCATGACCGACAGCGGGAGCGCGAGCTCGGCGCGCTCGGCGTTGCGGAGCACGACCTCCCAGTCGAGCGCCGGATCACTCTCGATCAGGAGCCACGCATCGGTGACCCACCGCAGGCTCCCGCGCACCGGGCTCTGCGCCGCGTTCCCGCAGACGTGCACCAGCTGGTCGGCCGCTCCCAGGACCGTCACCCGCGTTCCGAGCAGCTCGCGACCAAGGGCGCGCCCCGTCATGCCGTC
>JBLNHD010000178.1:0-5816 GCA_050268825.1 Gemmatimonadota bacterium | reverse complement strand
GGGACTCGCGCGCGTCAGCGCCACACCAGGGAAGACGGCCCACATCAACGTCTTCCGACTGCCCGGCTTCTACCTCGTGGACCTGCCCGGCTACGGCTTTGCGCGAGCGAGCAAGTCGGTGCGTGAGGGCTACCGCAAACTCGTCCAGGGCTACCTGCGCCGCCGCGACATGCTGAGGGGCGTGGTCTGGCTGCTCGACGTGCGCCACATGCCCTCAACGGACGACATCGCGATGCAGGAGCTGCTGATCGAGTCGGGGACTTCGGTGCTCGCGGTGTTCACCAAGGCGGACAAGCTGGGCCGGCAGGCGCAGGCCACGCAGAGCCGTGCCATCGCGCGCGCGCTGGGGCTCGACGAGAGCCAGACGCAGCTCGTGAGCAGTGAAACGGGCCAGGGCATCGCCGACCTCGGCGCGAGCATCCTGGCGGCCTTGAACCCGGAGACGGCATGAGACGCGCGGGCGCTTCGCTGGCGATGGTCCTCGTTTCGGTGGCCGCCGGCGCCGCGTGCGCGCGGGCCCAGACCCCGCCCGCCGGAGCGGCGCCGGCGGGCTCCGGCGATTCGGTGGTCGTCCCGCCCGGCGTCTACGGGACGCTCAGCCAGAACGAGATCGCGATCCGGCTGCGCACGGACGAGCTCGAGATCCGGTTCGTGCCGCTCGACATCAGGATCACCTCGCTGCTCGCGCGGGATGGCGCGGAATCGCTGCAGCGGCTCGTGGAGCGGAACCGGCCTGCGATCGACTCCGCCGGCCGCGCGGTCGGCGTCTCGGAGCCGGGGCTCGCGCTGGTGACGTTCTTTGCGCTGCAGCCCGGGGCCCGTTTCGACCCCGAGCTGCTCACCCTCACCGCGCGCAACCAGTTCCTCCGGCCGATGGCCATCGTGCCCTTGAGCCCCCGCTTCGGCGCGGCACAGCTCAATGCGCGCGAGAGTGCCATGGCGGTCTACCTCTTCGAGGAGCTGCTGCCGGTCTGGGAGCCGTTCACGGTGAACTACGAGACGCTCGCCTCGCGGGAATGGGAGCGGCGGCTGCCGCAGCTGCAGCGCGAGCGCGACCGGCTGGCCGCGATACCCCGCTAGGAGCCCACGCCCGATTGCGCCGGTCAGGTCCCGGCATCAGGAGACCTCCATGGTGAACCTGCCCCTCCGTCCCGTGGCGCTTCCCGAGGCCGCCGAGCGGATCTACAGCGCCTGGCTCGGCGAGCTGGAGGAGAAGCTCGCCGCCAGGGACGCCGACTGGAACGTCATCTGCCGTGACACGCTGCGGGACCTCCTGGCCCCCGGCGCCGATCTCGCCGAGCGCCTCGACGACCCCGCGGTGCCCGCGGCCACGAAGGCGCTGCTTGCGACGCTCGACCCCCGCAACGTGACGCTCGAGCCCGAGTATTACGGCGACGTGGACCGTGAGCGGTTTGCCCGCGTGAAGCCGCTCCTCTGGCTCTGGTACAGCTTCGACCGCACCGCGGCCGGCGGCCAGAACGTGGACCTCGGCGTGCGCCTCCGCCGCCTGCTCGCGCCGCGGATCTTCGCGCGCTGCGGGAAGAACTTCAAATGCTTCCAGCACACCGAGTTCTCTTTCGGCTATAACCTGGAGGTCGGGGACGACGTCGTGGTGCACCGGCACGTGCTCCTCGACGATCGCGGCGGCATCACGCTCGGTGACCGCGTCAGCATCTCCGACTACGCAAACATCTACAGCCACACCCACAGCATCGTCGAGCAGAAGGACGTGACCAGCGTGCGCACCGTGCTCGAGGACGACGTGCGGATCACGTATCACGCGACCGTCCTGGCCGGCGTGCGCGTCGGCCGGAACGGCATGGTCGGCGCCTCGGCGCTCGCCACGAAGGACGTCCGCCCGTACCACGTGAACGTGGGGATCCCCGCCAAATCGGTGCGCGTCAAGCCGAATGCGCCCCCCGACAGCTACGTGACCGAGCGCGTGAGCCGCCGGCCGGGAGAGTCGTCCAGCTGAACGCCCCGCCCCGCCGCACGGTGCCGCCTGCGCTCGCGGCGACGGGGCTCGGTCTGCTGATCGCGCTCTCGGGGTGGCTCGTGCTCCGCGCGCTCGGTCTCTCGGCCTGGTGGCTGCTCCTCCTTCCGGTCGTCACCGCGTTCGCGGCCCTCGCACTCGAGACCCGCCGCCTCCGCGGCGACGTCCGCGCCCTCACCCGCCAGCGCGACGACACGGCGGCCCAGCTCGACCGGCGGATCAGCGAGCTCTTCTCGCTGCGCGAGCTGAGCTACGTCCTCTCCGAATCCCTTCAGCTCGAGCATATCGTGGAGCAGGTGGCCCGCTACGCGGCCCGCTTCCTTCAGGCCGACGGCGCCATCGTCGTGCTCGGCGAGCCGGGCGGGACGATGCTCGAGATCGTGGCCGCGGAGGGCGCGCTCGCCGGGCATCGCGCGGCGGCGAGCACGGCCGCCGGGTCTCTCGTGGCCACGGCGATCGAGCGCGGCCGCATCGAAGTGGCGCAGCAGGCGGAGGAGCGCGACGTGCTCGTGTTCGGCACGATCCGCGCGCGCTCCGCGGCCGTGGTGCCGCTCCGGCTCCACGGCGAGCGGATCGGCGCGATCGCCGTGACCGAGCGGCAGGGAGGGCCGTTCACCACCGAAGACCTCTGGCTCCTCTCGACCGTGGCCACGAACGCCTCGGTGGCGCTCGCCAACAGCCGGCTCTTCGCCATCGTCGAGCAGGGACGGCGCGAGTGGGAAACGGCCTTCAACGCGCTGCGGGAGGGCATCGCCGTCATCGCCCCGGCGGGCACGATCCAGCGCGCGAACTCCTCGCTCGCGCGGCTGGCCGGGCTCACCGAGGAAGAGATGATCGGGAGCAACTTCCGCGAGCTGCTCTTCGGGGACACGGAAGCGGCGGCCGCGCTCATCGACGCCGCCCACGAGGGCGATACCCCGCCCCCCGTCGTGCTGCGCCCCGATGGGCGGGACCGCTTCCTCCGCCTCACGATCGCCCCGCTCGAGCGCGCCGATGAGCGCGTCGGGGCGGCCGGCGGCTCGATGGTGGCGCTCGTGGAGGACGTGACCGAGCAGCGCTCCATGGAGGCCCAGCTCTTCCAGAACGAGAAGATGGCGGCGATCGGCCAGCTGGTCTCGGGCGTGGCGCACGAGCTGAACAACCCGCTCACGTCGATCGCGGGGCTCACCGAGCTGCTGCTCGAGCGGGATGTGGGGGGCGACGCGCCACGCCAGCACCTGCGGATCATCCACGAGCAGGCGGGGCGCGCGGGCCGGATCGTGCGGAACCTCCTGACGTTCGTCCGCAAGGGCGCCACCGAGCAGACGCCCGTGGACGTCAACGACGTCGTCGAGCGCACCACGATGCTGGTCCGCTACGAGATCCGCCTGCGGGAGATCGAGCTCGTGACGCGGCTGCATCCGCTTCCAGCGATCGTCATGGGAGACCCGCACGAGCTGCAGCAGGTCCTGCTCAACCTCCTCACCAACGCGGTGCATGCCCTGGCGGACCTGCCGCCGGGGCGCCCGCGGCGCATCACGATCGAGACGGCGCGCATCGAGAACCGCGTCGTGCTCGGCGTGCACGACACGGGCCCGGGCGTTCCTCCCGAGCTCGTCGCCAATCTCTTCACCCCGTTCTTCACCACGAAGCCGGCCGGGCAGGGCACCGGACTCGGCCTGTCGCTGAGCTATGGGCTCGTCCAGTCGCATGGGGGAACCCTGGCGTACGAGGACGGTCCCGAGGGAGGGGCGGAGTTCACGATCGAGCTCCCTGCCGCCGAGCTCCCGAAGGGGGGCGCGCCGGCAGCCGTGACGGAACGGAAGTGGCGCATCCTGATCGTCGACGACGATCCGACCGCGCATCGCGTCGTCGCCGCGCTCTTCCCGACCGACCGGTACCGGGTGGAGAGTGCGCGGAACGGCGCGGAAGGCCTGGCCATGGCGGCAGCCGCCGACTACGACCTCGTCATCGTGGACGCGACGCTGGCCGCACCGTCGGGCCGGCCGTTCGTGCAGGAGCTCCGGGCGGCCGACCCCCGGTGGGCGGACCGTCTCGTGGTGGTGGGAGGGGGAAACGAAGAGCGGCGGGTGAGCAAGCCCTTCGACCTGCGGCGCCTTCGCGCGCTGGCCGACGAAATCCTCTCGGGCGGCGCCGTCAGTACCCCGCCGCCCGCGCCGGACGCCACGGCGCGATCGTAACGCCGGGCGCCACCTGCGCCTTCGCGTCGGCTTCGCTGGCGCCGCCCCAGAAGTTCCCGCCCGCCTCGAGCGTGGCGGCGTCGATGAAGCGTCCGCTCGCCCGCAGGAAGATGTTGCCCGTCACTGCCGCGTCCCGCCCCGCGGAGTCCACCACCAGGCCGCTGCCCACGCCGTCGAAGAGATTGCCGCGGATGCGCGCGCGCGTCGTGTTCTCGAGCACGATGGCGCGCTCGAGCCGCGCCAGCACGTTGTCGTCCACCGCGTAGCCCCGGCTCGGCTCGGCGCCGGCCGTGGGTGCGAAGAGGCGGATCCCGGTCGGCCCGCCGATGACGACGTTCGCGGCGAGCGTGTTGTCGCTGCCGTGCTCCACCGCGATCCCGGCCGTGCGCGATCCGACGATCGTGTTCCCCCGGACGACGTTGCCGCTGGAATAGCCGAGCCAGAACCCGTAATCGGAGCTGTCCGCCCGGTTCTCGATGAAGGTATTGCCCCAGCTGAACGTCGACTCGAACGCATTGTGCCAGGCCCCGGTGGCGTCGTTGCGAATGACGAGGTTGCCGACCGACGGCTTCACCAGCGGGCGGTGCCCGCTCAGGAAGAACCCGTCGCCCGAGCGGGAGAGGTCGTTGTGCGCGATCGTGTTCGAGTCGCTCTGTTCGCGGAGGAGGATTCCCGCCGAGTCGCAGCCACGCCGGTAGCGCTCGCTCTCGCAGCGGACGTTGTGATGCGCCCGATTCCGCACGATCATGTTCTGGGACGAGCGCCAGAGGTGGATGCCCCACCCCGAGTTCCCCGAAACGTCGTTGTCGGCGAGGTACGATGCCCGCGCCGCGAAGAGGCCGATGCCGTTCTGCGCCCCGCGCGAGACGATGTTGGTGACCGACGCGCCGTCGGTGCCGCGCAGATAGATGCCGCTCCCGTACTGCTCGAAGGTGTCGGGCCGGAAGATGTCGAGCCAGTCGCGCTCGTCGTAGCGCTCCGGCGTGGAGCGGAGCCGCTGCGCCCGCGATCCCGAGACGTCCACGCCGCTGATCCGGTGCCCGCGCCCGCCCTCGATCCGCACGCCGTACTGATAGCCCCGGATCGTCCCGCCGATGATGGTCACGTGGTCCACGTTCGTCGCCAGGACACCGCGGCCGGTGAAGCGTTCGGCGAGCGTATCGCCGCTCAGGAGCGTGACGCCGGTGAGGTCGATCCGGGTTCCGCTGCTCGCCGCCACGATGACGCCGCGGCCGTCGGGATCCGGCACGCGGTAGCGGCCCGGGCAGATCTGCACCTCGCCCTGGACCTGGGTGCCGGCGCGCGTCGGCCGGATGCAGGGGGCGTCGCTGGTGCGGGTGAACGGAACGACAAGGGCGGCGCCGGCAAGGAGGGCGACATACGACGTGGAGCGAGTCACGGAGGGGTCCGGTCCTTTGCAGCTGCGAGTTGGGTGGTCACCGGTATGGGACGCCCGAGTGCACGGGGACGCCACATCGGGCTCAGATCTCGAGCACATCTCCGATGACGCCCGCCCCGCCGGTGCCGAGCATCCGGACGATGTCTTCGATGGCGCGCGCCTCCCGCGGCCAGGCGACGCGCGCGCGCGCCTCCGCGGGCGTCAGCCATTCCGCGCGGTCGTGCTCGCTGCCGAGCGACGGTTC
>JBLNHD010000177.1:0-4700 GCA_050268825.1 Gemmatimonadota bacterium | reverse complement strand
CTTGACCGGAGATCCCCGAAGCGAAGGTGCCGATGCTGATCTCCGTTCTGCGGTACGCATCCCCCGGCGCAACTCGGCCGGGGGATTTTCTTTCCCGCGACTCGCGCTCCGCGGCCCGCCTCCGCGCCTGCCCCGAATGCGCCGGCCCCATCGTCCGCGCCTCCGGGTGCATGCACTGCCCCCACTGCGGCTGGGGACGCTGCGGATGACGGGCGGCAGCGCCCAGCTCCCCCTCCTCCCCGACCAGTCGTCCTGGACCATCCGGGACGAGCGCGCCCGCGGCACGGCGTTCATCGGGATTACGTCGCGCTCGGTCCTCAACTCGCCGGCCTCCACCGGCATGGACTTCTGGTCGGTCAATCCGTACATCGGCTGCGAGTTCGGGTGCAGCTACTGCTACGCGCGGGACACGCACCGCTACGCCGTAGAGCGCGAATCCCGGCGCGAGAGCCCGGGGGACGCGCCTTCCGCGGCGCTCGCCGCGCTCGCGCCGCTCCCTCCCGCCCTCGCCTTCGAGCGGCGCATCCTCGTCAAGGAGGACGCAGCACTCCGCCTTGCCCGCTCCCTCGACCCCGCCAAGGTCGGCGGTGACACCATCATGATCGGCACCGCCACCGATCCCTACCAGCCGGCGGAGCGCCGCTTCCGCATTACGCGGACCCTGCTCGAGACGCTCTCGGCGTATCGGGGCATCTCGGTCGGCATCATCACCAAGTCTCCGCTCGTAGTGCGGGACGTGGACCTGCTGCGGGCACTCACGGAGCGGGGCCGGCTCATCGTCCATATTTCGCTCGCCACCAGCGACGCGCGCCTGGCGCGCCGGCTCGAGGCGCGGTCCCCCGTGCCGGCCGCGCGCCTCCGCGCCCTCGCGCAGCTCATCGACGCCGGCATCGAGGCGCGCCTCCTGGTGGCCCCGATCATCCCGGGCGTCAACGACGGCCGTGCGGCGCTGCGGCGCCTCCTCGCCGCTGCCCGCCAGGCCGGAGCCCGCTATGTTGGTGGAGGCGCACTGCGGCTCGGTCCGGCCGCGCGGGCCACCTTTCTCCCGCTCCTGGACCGCGAGTTCCCGCACCTGTCGCGCCGCTACCGCGCGCAGTATCACCGATCGATCCAGGCGCCCGCTGAGTATCGCGCGGCGCTGCAGGCGCGCCTCGCCGAGCTCAGGGCCGATCTCGGATTCGAAGCAGCATCGGGGATGGACGACTAGTCTCTCGCAACGGAAGGGACGGCATGAGCGACGCAGGCGCGGTGCAGGAGGCATTCCTCCCCTCGATGCACGCCCGGATCGACGCCGTCCTCAAGCCACTCATCCCTCAGGGTGCTCCCGTTGCCCTCCTCGACTTCCAGGACCACGGCAACGTCGGCGACAGCGCCATCTGGCTCGGCCAGCTCGCGGCGCTGCGTGCGCGGGGCATCGCGCAGCCGCGCTACGTGGCCACCGCATCCACCTACGATCCGCTCGAGCTGAGGCGTGTCCTCGAGGACGGCGTGATCCTCCTGAGCGGGGGCGGCAACTTCGGGGACGTATGGCCCCGGCACCAGGAGCTGCGCGAGCGGGTGCTGCACGACTTTCCCGAGCGCCGCATCGTCCAGCTCCCGCAGAGCATCGAGTTCCGCTCCGAAGCCGCGCTCAACGCCGCGCGGCGGATCATCGCCGGCCACCGCGACTTTACCCTGCTCGTGCGTTCCGAGCGCACCCTCGACACCGCCCGGCAGTTCGATGCCCCGTCGGCGCTCTGCCCCGACATGGCGCTCCGCCTGCCCCCGCTCACGCGCGCTCCCCGGCAGCACGACCGTTTCGTCTGGCTCCGGCGCAACGACCAGGAGAGCCGCGGGAACAACCCGCCGCCCCCACCCGACGTCGAAGCGCTCGACTGGATCGAGGAGCCGCCGATGGGGGCGCGCCGCATGGTGCGCTGGCTGCACGACCGGCCGCGCGCGCTGAGCCTGCTCGGGCCGCACACGGCGCGACTCTACGAGCGCCTGGCGCGCGCGCGCGTCCACCGCGGCGTCGGCCTCCTGAGCCGGGGGCGTGGCGTCATCACCGACCGGCTCCACGCGCACATCCTGAGCCTCATGGCCGGTATTCCGCACTGCGTGCTCGATAACAACTACGGGAAGGTGAAGGCGGTCTACGAGACGTGGACGCGGGGGGTGGGGCGGGTGGTCTGGTGCGATTCTCCGGACGAAGCCTTCGAGCGCATCAGGGAGCTGGCGGCGTAGCGTCCCATTCGAGCACGATCTTTCCGAACACCTCGTTCCCCTCCATCTCGCGGTGCGCGTCCGCCACGCGCGCCATTGGCAGCGTGCGCGCCACGATGGGCCGGAGCCGGCCCGCGTCGAAGTGCGGGAGGAGCTCGCCCTCCGCCCGCGCCACCAGCGCCTTCCGCTCGTCGAGGCCGCGAGGGCGCATCAGTGATCCGATCACCTCGATCCGCTTGCGCAGCACCGGCTCGAGGTCGAGCTCGCCGCGGCTCGCGCCGAGGAAGCCGAGGAGGACGAGCCTCCCGCGGGGAGCGAGCGCGCGCAGGTTCTCCGCCCAGGCCGGCGCGCCGATCACGTCGAGCACCACGTCCACCGGCTCCGCGAGCTCGGCGGCAAAGGTCCCGCCACTCGAATCGATGCCCTGGTCGAGCTGCAGCTCGCGCGCGCGGTCCAGCTTCGCGCGCGTGCGGGAAGTCCCGATGACCGTGGCACCGAGCGCCCGCCCGACCTGCACCGCAGCCGTGCCGAGGCCGCTCCCGATCGCGTGCACCAGGACGCGGCTTCCGGCCGAAACGCGGCCGCGCACCACGAGCGCGTCCCAGGCCGTGAGGAACGATTCGGGTATTGCCGCGGCATCGGTGAAGCCGAGCGAGCGCGGGATCGGCAGCGCTTCCGCCTCGTGCACCACGAGGTATTCCGCGCAGGCCCCGCCGCCGACCAGCCCCATCACGCGGTCGCCCGGGTGCCATCGGGTCACGGCCGCACCGGTCGCCGCGACCTCCCCGGCGTACTCGAGCCCCGGAATATCCGCCGGCCACCCCGCCGGCGCCGGATATCGCCCCCGGCGCTGCAGGAGATCGGCGCGGTTCACCCCCGCAGCGTGCACCCGCACGAGGATCTCTTCCGGCGCGGGAGCGGGCCGCGAGCGCTCGAGGACCTCGAGCACCTCCGGCCCGCCTGGACGCGTGATGACGACGGCGCGCATGCGCCCCATGTCAGGACGCGGGTTTCCCCTCGAAGTCCTCGGTGCCCGCGCGGGCAAACCGGATGCGCCGCTGCCCGATCGGCGTGCGCAGCATCGCGTGGCCCACGACCGAGTAGCGCTGGGCTCCCCCGGCGAGCCCTTCGGGACGCAGGCCGGGACCCACATCCCGCCATGCGACGCCGATCTCCACGGTCTGCCGATCCCGCGCCCGGAAGCTCGCCGCCGTGGCGAGCTCGCGGTCCACGACCGGTGCATCGTTCAGCACCAGCAGGAGTTGCACCTTTTCGAGCGAGACCTCGAAGTCGTTGACGTTCGATACCTGCAGGGCAATGCGAACCGGGTACTCCGCGCCGCCCGCGTCACTGAGGCTGACGTCGGTGATCTCGATCGTCGGCTCCTCGTAGACCCAGAGCCCGAGCGGGGTACAGCCAGGGAGGGCGAGGAAAGACGCAGCGATGAGAAGACGCAGGGTCATGCGGCACGGGTCGGAGGTTGAACGGCCGCGCAAGTTAATCGAGTGGAGACGCTCGCGAAGCCGGCCGGGCACACGCCGGTGGCGCAGGATCGTTCCACCGCGTTTCTTGGTCCGCATGGGCACCGGATCGGCATGGGATCGGCATCGGGTGCGGCGCCGGAGCGTGATCGCCGCGCTCCTCCTCGCCTGCGGCAGCGAGACGGCTCCGCCGGACGATGCCGCCATCGGACTCGCGCCGGTGGCCACCGGCCTCGAGTTTCCGCTGGCGCTCACCGCGCCCGCCCGCGATTCCCGCCTCTTCATCGTCGAGAAGCCGGGCCGGATCCGCATCGTGCGGGACGGCACGCTGCTGGCGCAGCCCTTCCTCGACCTCACCGGCGTGGTCTCCACCGGAAGCGAACAGGGCCTCCTCGGCCTCGCCTTCGACCCCGAGTATTCGTTGAACGGACGCTTTTACGTCAATTACACGAATACCGACGGCGACACGCGGATCGTGGCCTACACGGTCTCGGACGATCCCGACGCAGCCGACCCCGCGACCGCGGACACGATCCTCTCGATCGGGCAGCCGTTCAGCAACCACAACGGCGGCCACCTCGCCTTCGGGCCCGACGGCTATCTGTACGTCGGCACCGGCGACGGCGGCTCCGGCGGCGATCCCCACGGGAACGGACAGGATCGCCAGGACCTGCTCGGCTCCCTCCTCCGCCTCGACGTGAGCGGCGGCGACGGCTACGCGATCCCTCCCGACAATCCCTTTGCCGGCGCGACCGGCGCACGCGCCGAGCTCTGGGACCTCGGGCTCCGGAATCCCTGGCGGTTCAGCTTCGATCGCGTCACCGGGGACCTCTACATCGCCGATGTCGGGCAGAACGAGCGCGAGGAGATCAACGTGGCCACGCGCGCGAGTGGCGGCGGCCGCGGCGCCAATTACGGCTGGAGCGTCATGGAGGGGAGCGCGTGCTCTGCCCGAACTACAGACGCTCGCGCTCGAAAACATGCTGTTCAACGGTGACACGCGATTTCGCTTGAGCC
>JBLNHD010000176.1:0-3358 GCA_050268825.1 Gemmatimonadota bacterium | reverse complement strand
TCGACGGTGGCCCGGTCGTCCGGATGGACCAGCGCGATGTAATGCTCGTAGGTCGCGACCTCGGCGTCGGCGGGGAGACCGTAGATGCGGCGGAGATTCGCGTCCCACGTCAGCGTGTTGGTGTCCACCGACCAGTACCAGATGCCGAGGCGCGCGGCATCGAGCGTGAGCCGCAGGCGCTCCTCGCTCCGCCGCAGCGCAGCGGTGGCCTGGAGGCGCTCCCAGGTGACGGCGGCGGCCAGCGTCAGGCCGGTGATGGCGACGACGCCGACGTAGGTGGCCACGGCCACCAGCGTTCCGGCGTCGCTCTGCGCGACGAAGGGGCCGGCTCCTCGCACCGTGCCCCAGGCCCCGACCGTCGCGACCATGAGCGTAGTGAGGGTGGCGCCCCGCGGTCCGAATCGCAGTGCGGCCCAGATGACGAAGGGGAACAGGAGGTATTCCCAGTGAATCTGCCGACCCGGCACCGACAGGAATGGCGCGAGTGCGAATTGCGCCGCGATCACGAAGCCGATGCAGAGCAGGGCGACTTCGAAGATGCGCCGGTCGGCGCGCGTCACCCGCGGGCGGATCCCCCACGCCAGCAGGAAGGGACCGGTCACCAGCGCGCCGACGAGGTCGCCGATCCACCAGCTCGCGAGCGCCGCGGGAAGGGCCGCGGTCCCGAGCTCTCCGCCCATGTGGAGGCTCGCCACGCCGCAGAGCGCCGCGGCGAGCGCCGCGGCGGGTGCCGCCACCAGGACGTAGGCGCGGACGTGGGCCAGCTCGTCGAGCCGGGGCGGCGTGGCCGCCGTGAGCCGGAACAGCGACGCGCCGACGAGGGCCGCCACCGTGTTGCCGGCCGCAATCGCGGCGGCCACTTCCAGCGGCACCTCGGTCATCGCGTTGGCGGCAAATGCGCCGATCAGCACCCCAGGCCAGACCCGGTTGCCCCAGAGCAGGAGCGCCGCCAGCGCGATGCCCGCAGGAGGCCAGATCAGCGAGATGCTCTCGCCGATCGACGCGTAACCGAGCCCGAGCCGAGCCGCTGCGTAGTAGGCCGCCGCGACCACCACGAGCCGGACGAGCGTGAGCACGAGCGCGCGAGTCATCGGGCCTCTGACGGAGCCGGTCGAGTCGGAATGAGATGAGTGGAGGGGCGAGGAGATTCCGGCGGCGGCCCCGTGCTGGAGAATGAAGCTCGCCCGGGGGAAGGGCAAGGTTACGGTGACGTTCAGGGCCCGTACGGATCGTCCGGCGCGGCGACGGCAGGAATGCCCCGCCGGGGCGCCGGCAGCCGCTCCGCCTCCACCCGCCGGCCGAGCACCGAGACGAAATAGGCGAATGGATCGTCCGGCCGGGTGCGGCGGGTGGCCGCGAGCGCCCGGCGGACGTCGTCCTCCCGCCGCCCCTCGACGGCGAGCCGGACGGCATCGGCGTTCACGCGCCGGTCGAGTGCTCGGAACTGCCGCGCGACGGCATCGGTAAAGGGAAGCTCCGCCGCCGGCGGAAACCGTTCGACACCCTCCCGGCCCGTGAGGACCGCTGGCCGGGGAAAGCGCACGAAGATCGGCTGCGTGAAGTGGGGGTGGCGGAGCATCAGCTCCCCCTTGGGCAGCGTGGCGAGCTTGATCTTCGTCGCGGGGGAGAGCGTCGAGTACTGCGGGGTGGCGAGCTCGTCCATGTCCATCCGCCCGAAGACCGACGTCCCCGCATTCCCGACGACCCGCCGCTGGACCTGCGAGCGGAACTGCTGCGCCGAGAAGAGCACCAGGCCGAGGTAGCGCCCGCGCTCGGAGAGATCGAGCAGCATCTTGCGGACGTAGGTGTCGGGCCCGTCGGCGGGGGCGTACTTGTTGAGCTCGTCCACGAACACCACGACGTGGTCCACGCCCAGGTCGCGGCGCTCGAGGTGCTCGCGCAGCTTCGAGACGACGCGCGCGAAGACGAGGTCCTGCGCCAGCGGGTCGAGCCCCGCCACGTCGATCACCTGCACGCTCCGGTCGCGGAAGCTGCCCCACGGGAGGTCGTTGACCACACCATCGTCCGTGACGAGTCCCTTCGATCTCGTGCTGATGTTGCTGAGTCGGTTCCGGACCTTGCGGATCGTGGCGACGTGATGCGTGCGCCAGACTTCCCCGCCCTTGCCGAGCGCCTCCATGAAGTCGAAGATGGCGCGGAAGAACTCGTCGAGATCGGCGAAGCTCTGCACCTGGAACGCCTTGGTGCGGAGCGACGCGTCGTAGAACTCGCGACCCACGACGCGCTCGGCGAGGAAGTCGATGAACGCGTCCGCCTTGGCATCCACGTCGTCCTTGTTCATCACCACTTCCGCGAAGTCGAGCACCTCGCGCAGGCCCCAGACGAGCGGCTCGGTATTCTCCGCCAGCGCCTCGTTGGTGCGAAGCGTGTTGAGGTTGACGCCGTCGGGACGGAAGGGGGCGAAGTAGCGGACGTCGTGGAAGGGCTCCGCGGCGAGGCCCATGCGTTCGTACAGCGCCTGGTCCGGCGGCCCGAGTGCCGCAGGCTGGTCGAGGAAGCAGAGGTCGGGACCCTTCACGTTGAAGCAGACGGCCGCGACGCTGCCCTTGTGGGCCGGGAACGCCTGGAAGATGCTCGTGAGGAGGAACTCGACGGCGCTCGTCTTCGTGGCGAGCCCCGAGACGCCCGAGATGTTGAGGTGGGCGGCTTCGGGCCCGAGGAGGAAGTCGCAGTCGAGCGAGACCGGGGACTCGAGCCCGCCGGCCGCATAGACGCCGACCGGAATGCCCGTGGCCCGCTCCCCCGCCGTGTATCCCTCCATGCGGAGGGCCAGCGCCACGTCGCGGTCGGTGGCGAGGTATACCTGCCCGATCGGCACCGGCTGCAGCGGCTCGGCCGGCTCCTGGCGCAGCACCGAGGCGAGGTAGAGCCGGATCTCCGAGCGCGCGGACGGTGCCGGCGGGGATGCCGGATCGCCGTCGGCGCCGAGCACGTCGAGCATCGGTGTCGTGAGATCGGAGTAGGCCGATCCGTCGGTCACCACGCCGTAGACGGTGCGATCACCCGCGCTCACGCGCACGATCGCGCCGATGCCGACGGCGCTCTCCCGCGCCGTCCAGAAGTAGAACTGGTGCGGCGTGGAGGGCTTGAGCTCCGTGGCCACCACGCGCCCAACCGGGCCCTGGTTCGCTGGCATTCCCGTCATTCTGCGCGAAGGTATTGCTGCACGGTGTGCGTCCCGTAGAGCAGCCGGTCCCATTGGGGCCCGCCGCTCACCGGCAGGCGCTCGGCGAGGATGGCGCGTGCAATGCGATCGGCGCGCTCCGGCGCGCCATTGGCCGGCGCCACCTCGACCCGCACCAGTCCGTGAAAGAGATCCCGCTGCTCCCACGGCCAG
>JBLNHD010000175.1:0-13020 GCA_050268825.1 Gemmatimonadota bacterium | reverse complement strand
GTCGAGCCCTGCCTCACGCAGCTGGCGCACCACTTCGGGCATCGGGATCCGGAACCGCTCGCTGAAGAAGACGATCTCCGAGGGCGAGAAGCCGTGAATGTGGATCGGGTGGTTCCGCTTGATGTACCGCATGAGCTCGAGATACCACTCGAAGGGGATGTAGGGATTGTGCCCCCCCTGCAGCAGGATCTGAACGCCGCCGATCGCCTTGCACTCGTTGATCTTCGCGCCGATCTCCTCGTAGCTCAGCACATAGCCGTCGGGCGATTTGGGACGCCGGTAGAACGCGCAGAACCTGCAATCGGCGACGCAGACATTCGTGTAGTTGATGTTGCGGTCGATGATGTACGTGACGACGGGATCGGGGTGGTGCTTCCAGCGCTCGGCATCCGCGAGTCGCCCGAGCTCGAGCAGCGGGGCCTGCTCGTAGAGCTGGAGCAGCTCGGAGAATTCACTCGAGGTCCGGTCGATAATACTCATGGCATCAAGCTCTTACGCGGCGGAGATGAAGGAGAGCGAGCCGTCGGGGACGAGCCCGTCCTGCGCCAGGCGACGGAAGAAGTCGGTGAGGCCGGCCAGGTGACGGTACGAGAGCGCATAGTCGAGGTCGCCGAGGTACGCGCGGCAGACCGCCTCCGGGAGCCCGGTATTGACCGCCGCCTCGGTTGCCAGCTGCTCGAGATGCCCGCGACCCCAGGCGCGGGAGGCGAGCAACGCCCGGTGCACCGCCCCGGCTTCGGCGGCCGGGACGTCGCGCCGGGCCGCCCAGACCGCGAACACGAACGGGAGGCCGGTCCATTCCTTCCACGCCGCGCCCAGATCCACCATGTAGGGGTAGGTCCGCCGCGCCCCGAGCAGCAGCGCGGCATCGCCGATCACGAGCACGGCGTCGTGCGGAAGCGCCGCGAGCCCGTCGAGATCGGCGGCTTCCGCTCGCGCGGTGGCGAAGCGCGGCGCCGTCTTCCACCGATGCCGGCAGAGGAGCTCGAGCAGGAGCACCGACGTGCGGCTCGACGCCGTCCGGAGGACGGTGGCCCCGTCGAGCTCCTCGGGAGGGCGGCGGGAGAAGAGGGCAACGCTGTGGACCGGGCCATCGCAACTGATGGCCAGGTCCGGCAGGAGATGGTAAGCCGCGGCATTCCGCGCGTACTCGACCGCCGAAACGACGCTCAGGTCGAGCGCACCCGCCGCCAGGAGGTCGTTGAGCTCCGCGGCGGTGCCGCTGACGGTCTGCGCCGGCAGCGACACGATGCCGCGATCAGCGGCCGCGTAGACCGGATAGCAGTTGATCCAGGGAATGCGCCCGAGGCGCAGCCGATGCACGCTCACGCCGCGTGCACGACCGGAAGCAGGCGCCGGCCCGGCTCGTGCGGCGGCGTCACGTCGTCGAACGACTCGCGGACCGCCTCGTACAGGCTGTTGCGCTCCACCGGCCGCTTCCCCGCGCCGCGGATCAGATCGACAAGCCCGAGATACGGCATCTGCCGCTCGGTCTGCGCGCCCGCGTCATGGTAGATCCGCTCGTACACCACGGTGCCCTCGACGTCGTCGCACCCGAAGGCGAGCGCAACCTGCGACATGAAGGGGGTGACCATCGGCCAGTGGGTCTTGATGTGCGGGATGTTGTCGAGAAAGAGCCGCCCCACCGCGATTGCCTTGAGGTCCTCGAAGCCCGTGGTTGCGGTTCCCACCCGTCCCAGCTCCTCGCCCAGCTCGTTGTGCTCCGGATGGTAGGCGAGCGGGATGTAGGTGAGGAATCCGCCGGTCTCGTCCTGCAGGCCGCGCAACATCGTCAGGTGCTCCACCCGATCGGCCACGGTCTCGACATGGCCATAGAGCATCGTGCAGTTCGTCGGGATCCCCAGTTCGTGCGCCACGCGATGCACGCGCAGCCACTCGGCGCCCGTCAGCTTCCGCTCGGCGATCGTGGCCCGCACGGCGGTACTGAACACCTCGGCGCCGCCGCCGGGAAGGCTGGTGAGGCCTGCTTCGCGCAACGCGATCAGGACCTCGCGCTCGGAGATCTTCTCGATGCGCGCCAGGTGCGCGATCTCGACCGCCGTCAGCGCCTTGATGTGGACCTGTGGATGGCGCTCCCGCAGCCCGCGCAGCATGTCGGTGTAGTACTGCAGCCGGAGCTTCGGGTGGAGGCCGCCGACGATGTGAAACTCCCGCGTGGGCGCGCCTGCGGCCTGGGCGGCTTCCGCGAAGACCTCATCGAGGGTTCGCGTATAGGCCCCCTCCTCCTTCGGCATGCGAGCAAAGGAGCAGAAGGTGCAGGTATTCCGGAGAATGCAGACGTTGGTCGGGTTGATGTGCTGATTCGCCGAGAAGAAGACCCGGTCCCCGTTGCGGCGCCGGTTGGCGAAATCGGCCATGGCACCGAGCCCCAGGAGGTCGGCCGTGCGATAGAGTGCCTCGGCATCCCCGGCATCGAGCCGCTCGCCGCCCAGCACCTTCTCCGCGATCGGTCGGAGCGCGGCATCGTGGAGGCGATCCGGCTCGAGCTTTCCTAACATGGGGTCTCCGTGGCAGATCCCTGAAATCTATACGGATCGTTCAGCCCCGGTCGAGCAGCCGGCGCACCGCCTCGGTCAGCTCGCGAGCCGTGAATGGCTTGGCGAGAAAGGCCGTGGCATCGCGCTCCACGGCTTCGCGCACGCGCGGATCGTCCACGTGCCCGGAAATGAAGAGGGTCCGGATCCCGGGACGGATGGCGCTCACCTGGTCGGCGACGACCCTCCCGCCCATGCGCGGCATGACGACGTCGGTCACGATGAGCGCGATCTGCCCCTGATGCTGGGCCGCGATGCCGAGCGCCTCTTCTCCGTGCGACGCGATGAGCACCGAATGCCCGACCTCGCCGAGCGCGCGCGCCGCGAGCTTGCGCACCATCTCTTCGTCTTCCACCACCAGGATCGTCTCGTGGCCGGGGGCCGGTGCGGGCAGCTCGGCCGGAAGCTCGACGGCAACCGGGCGGTCGGCGCGGGGAAGGAAGACGCTGATCGTCGTTCCCTCACCCCGCGCGCTGCGCACCTCGATCTCTCCGCCAGCCTGCTGGACGATCCCGTAGCAGATGGCGAGGCCAAGTCCGGTCCCCTTGCCGGGCTCCTTCGTAGTGAAGAACGGCTCGAAGATGCGGGCGGCCGTTTCGGCATCCATCCCCACCCCGGTGTCCGTGACGTCGAGCCGGACGAAATCCCGCACCTTGAGACTGTGGCCGAGCTCGGGCCGGTTCGGCGAGATCTGCACGTTGCGCGTGCTGATCGCGATCCGTCCGCCCCCCGGCATCGCGTCCCGCGAGTTGACGACCAGGTTCGTGAGCACCTGCTCCAGCTGCGTCCGGTCGATGAGCACGGGCCAGATGCCGGGCTCGAGATCGGTGGCCATCTCGACATCCTCGCCGATGAGGCGCCGGAGGATCCGGTCCACTTCCTCGATCAGCGCATTGACGTCCACCGCCATGGGCGCGGTCGCCTGGCGCCGCGCAAAGGTGAGGAGCTGGCGGGTCAGATCGGCCGCACGCCGCGCGGCGCGGTCGATTTCATCCACGTCGGCCCGCGGCTCCGACCCGGCCGGCAGCGTGTCCTGCAGCAGCCCGACATAGCCGAGTATGCCCGTCAGGATATTGTTGAAGTCGTGCGCAATGCCGCCCGCCAGCCGTCCCAGCCCTTCCATCTTCTGCATGTGCATCACCTGCGCCTCGGCCAGCTCGCGCTGCGCGATCTGCTCCTCGAGGCGCCGGTTGATGCCGACGAGCGACTCGGTCCGCTCGGCCACGGCGCGGCTCAGCTCGGCCTGACGGCTCAGCGTCAGGTGCGCCACGAGCGCGAGCAGGATGGCGGCGAGCACCGCGCCGATGCGGAAGCCGGCAAACTCGGCTCGCGCCCCCCGGCCCCAGCCGAACGCGGGGATCGCCGCGAGCCGCCAGGTGGCCCCGGGAAGCTGCACCGCCGTTTCGACCGGGTCATAGGCGAGTATGGAATCGGACCCGAAGAACACGCGGCCCCGCGCATCGCGCAGCGCCAGCCGGATACCGGAAGCGCCGGCGAGCCCGGCCTCTGCGAGGAGCGGCTCGACATGAATGATCAGCGAGACGACGCGTGACTCCATGCCGGGGGCCGTCGGGATGGTCTGCCGGGCAATGAGCGCGCTGCCGCCCTGGACGAGGGCCGCAGGTCCCGACACGGTGACGTCGCCGGTCCGGAGGGCCCGGAGGAAGTCCTCGCGGACGTCGGATTCCGGATGCCGCCGGACGTCGAGGCCCAGGGCCGCCTCGTTCCCTTCGACGGGATACGTGCGCCGGACGATTCCGCCTTCGGTCAGCTGCACGGCGCGGATCCCGCGCACCGTTGCCGACAGGGCCGAAGCGTACTGGTCGAACTCCTGGCCGAAATCGGGGGACTCGCGGCTCAGCGTGGTGAAGGCGCGAAGGCCCCCGACGAGCGCGACCCGGCGGTTCACCGCGAGCGAGATCCCGTTCGCATAGGGGATGAGCTGCTGCTCGACGGCCCGGCGCTCCTCGGAATTGCGGACGCGCCGGTACCAGCCGTCGAGCGCCCAGACCGCGGCGAGGGCGCCGAGAAAGACGACGAGCGCGGCCGCGAGCGGGCTCAGACGACGAACCCTCCCCGGGCGCTGCCCGAGGAGGGTCGTCGAGGTGTCGGGCATAGTCACCTAGGGCGCGAAGCGCCGCACGGCGAGCGTCGCGTTGTGCCCGCCGAAGCCGAACGAGTTGCTGATCGCGACGTCCAGCGCTCGCTCGACCATCCGGTTCGGTGCGGAGTCGAGGTCGCACTCGGGATCGGGCGTGACCTGGTTGATGGTCGGCGGAATCCGCCCGCTCCGGACCGCCAGCAGGCTTACCGCGAACTCGAGGGCGCCGGCGGCGCCCAGCAGGTGGCCGGTCATCGACTTGGTGGAGCCGAAGACGAGCCGGCGGGCGTGCTCGCCGAACACCGCCTTGACCGCCTCGGTCTCGGCGATGTCGCCCTGCTCGGTCGAGGTGCCGTGCGCGTTGATGTAGCCGACCGATTCGTAGGGCACGCCCGCATCGTCGAGGCAGGCACGCATGGCCCGCTGGGCGCCTTCCCCCTTCGGCGCCGGCGAGGTCATGTGGTGCGCATCGCCGCTCGCGCCGTAGCCGATCACTTCGCCGAGAATCTCGACGCCGCGCCGCGTGGCATGCTCGAGGCTTTCGAGCACGACGATCGCCCCGCCGTCGCCGAGCACGAAGCCGTCGCGGTCCTTGTCGAAGGGGCGGCTGGCGCCGGCCGGATCGTCATTGCGCGAGGAAAGCGCCCGCATGTTCTGGAAGCCGGCGATCGTCAGCCCGGTGATGGCCGCCTCCGCGCCGCCGGTCACCATCGCGTCGGCTTCGCCGTCGCGGATCATGCGGTACGACTCGCCGATCGCGTGGGCGCTCGACGCGCAGGCCGAGACGGTGGCAAAATTCGGCCCGCGCAGGCCATAGCGGATGGAGACGAGCCCGGCGGCGATGTCGGGAATGAACATCGGGACGAAGAAGGGGGAGACGCGGTCCGGCCCCTTCGTGAGGTAGAGCGAGCACTGCTCCTCGAAGGTCTGCATGCCGCCGATCCCGCTGCCGATGACGACCCCGGTCCGGTCCGGCGCCGGCGCGCCCTTGTCGAGACCGGCCTGCACCACGGCCTGGTGCGACGCGGCGAGCGCGAACTGCGCGAAGAGGTCGAGCCGGCGCGCTTCCTTCCGGTCGATGTACTGCAGCGGATCGAAGCCCTTGACCTCGCACGCGAACCGCACCTGCAGCGCGCTGGGATCGAACTTCGCGATCGGTGCGGCCCCGGAGCGGCCCGCGAGGAGCGCGCTCCAGGTGGACTCGACATCGGTGCCGACCGGCGTCACCAGCCCGAGGCCGGTGACGACGACGCGGTGACCCAACCTATTTCCCGATCTTGGTATGGAGGTACCCGAGGGCATCCCCGACGGTGCGGAGCTTCTCCGCGTCCTCGTCGGGGATGTCGATGTCGAACTCCTTCTCGAAGGCCATGACGAGCTCGACCGTGTCGAGGCTGTCCGCTCCCAGGTCCTCCATGAAACTCGCCTCGTTCGTCAGCTTCTCGCGCTCGACGCCGAGTTCCTCGACGATGATGTCCTTGACCTTTTCTTCGACGTTTTCCATGTCGTCCTCTGGGGAGTGATGAAGGCCTGATTCAGATGACCATACCGCCGTCGACCACCAGCACCTGCCCGGTCACGTACGAGGCCAGGTCGGACGCCAGGTACAACACGGCGCCGGCGACGTCCTCGGGGCGGCCCAGCCGCCCGAGGGCAATCTGCTCTAATAATGCGGCCCTCGCCTCGGCGGGCAAGGCGTTCGTCATGTCGGTCTCGATGAAACCGGGGGCGATGCAGTTGGCCAGCACGCCGCGCCCGGCGTACTCCCGCGCCACCGACTTGGTGAAGCCGATGAGGCCGGCCTTGCTCGCCGCATAATTGGCCTGGCCCTTGTTGCCGATCAGGCCGACGATGCTCGAGATGTTGATGATGCGCCCGCGGCGGCGCTTCATCATGCCGCGGATCACCGTGCGCGTGGTATTGAACGCGCCCTTGAGGTTGGCATCGAGGACCGCGTCCCACGCCTCCTCGTCGAGCCGCACGAGAATGTTGTCCCGCGTGAGCCCCGCGTTGTTGACCAGGATATCGATCGGCCCGAGTGCCTGCTCGGCGGCTCCGATCGCGGCGTCGACCTCGCCCGCCTTCGCGACATCGCAGGCCACCCCCACCGCACGCGCGCCGAGCTCGGACGCGACGGCCTCGGCGCGGGCGCGATCGCGCCCTGCGACGGCCACCGCCGCCCCCGCGCCGTGCAGCGCGCGCGCGATCGAGAGGCCGATGCCCCGCGTGCCGCCGGTCACGAAGGCCACGCGCCCGGTCAGGTCGATCGTGTTCATGCGATGAACGTCTCCACTTCATCGGCCGTTCCGAGCGTCCTGCCGGCGGCGCCCGGCACGATGCGCTTGAGAAGGCCGGTCAGCACGTTGCCGGGTCCGAGCTCGAGGAAGCGCGCCTCGGGATGCAGGCGAGCGGCCGTCCCCATGCAGTCCACCCACCGGACCGGTGCGGTCAGCTGGTCGACGAGCAGCGCCCGGGCCTCGTCCGCAGTGCCGATCGGCGAGGCCGTTGCATTCGCGACGACCGGAAAGGCCGGCTCGCGGAACTCGACGCTCTCGAGCGCTGCGCGCAGCCCGGGCACCGCCGGCGCCATGAGGGGCGAGTGAAAGGCACCGCTCACCTTGAGGGGCACCACCCGCTTCGCGCCGGCCGACTTGCACCCCTCTCCGGCTGCGGCCACGGCGTCGGGGTCGCCGGAAATCACCGTCTGGTCGGGGGCGTTGATGTTCGCCGCCACGGCGATACCGTCGGCACCCGAGGCCTCCGCGCAGCAGAGCGCGACCGTCTGGGTGTCGAGGCCGAGCACCGCCGACATGGCGCCCGGCCGAGCCTGTCCCGCCTCGAACATCAGCTCGCCCCGGCGGCGGACGAGCCGCGCCGCATCCGCCACGGAGAGCGACCCCGCGGCGATGTAGGCGCTGTACTCGCCGAGGCTGTGTCCCGCGGCGAGGACCACGTTGTCGAGCGACGCTCGCACCACCGCCAGCACCGCGGCGGAATGCGCGAGGATGGCGGGCTGCGTGTTGTGAGTGAGCGTCAGTTCGCTCTCGGGGCCTTCCCACATGACGCGTGAGAGGTGGGCACCGAGCGCGTCGTCTATTTCGGCGAAGGTATCGCGCGCGGCCGGGAAGCGCTCGGCGAGGTCCCTGCCCATGCCGACCTTCTGCGCACCCTGGCCCGGAAAGACGAGGACGGTCACCACCGGACGACGGCGCTGCCCCAGGTGAATCCCGCGCCGAACGCCACGAGGAGCACGAGCGAGCCGGGGCCGATCCGCCCCTCCTTCACCGCCTGGTCGAGCGCCAGCGGAATCGAGGCGGACGACGTGTTGCCGTAGCGGTCCACGTTCACCATGACGCGGTCCATCGGCATGCCCGCGTGTTTGGCCGTGGCCTCGATGATGCGGATGTTCGCCTGGTGCGGCACCAGGAGGTCGATGTCGTCGGCGGTGACGCCGGCGCGGCGGATCGCCTCGTCCGAGGCCTCCGCCATCGCGATGACCGCCGCCTTGAACACCTCGCGGCCCGACATCCGCAGGAAGTGCGAGCGCTCCGCCACCACCTTCTCGCTGATCGGGTCGGAGGCGCCGCCCCCCGGGCGGTACAGCAGGTTGCCGAGCCGTCCATCCGACTTGAGGAAGGTCGACAGGATTCCCCGCGGCTTGTTTCCCGTCGGCTCGGTCCGCTGCACGATGGCGGCGCCCGCCCCGTCGCCGAAAAGGATTGCGGTGCTGCGGTCCTGCATGTCGGTGATGGCGGACAGCTTCTCCGCCCCGATCACGAGCGTGGTACGGCTCTGGCCGGAGGCAATGAGTCCCTCGGCGACGGTCATCGCGTAGACGAACCCCGGACACGCGGCAGAGATGTCGAAGGCGGTGGCGTTCGTGGCGCCGAGGAGTACCTGCAGGTCACAGGCGGTCGAAGGGAGGAGCCGGTCGGGCGTGGCCGTGCCCAGGACGATCGCATCGATGTCGGCCGCCGTGATCCCGGCGTTTCGCATCGCATGCTCCGCCGCCTCGCGCGACAGGTCGGCCACCGTCTGGGACGGATCCGCGATGCGGCGCTCCCGGATGCCGGTCCGCTCCACGATCCACTCGTCCGACGTCTCGAGTCGCTCCGCGAACCACGCATTGTCCACGACGCGCGGCGGGACCGCGACCCCGAGGCCCGTGATCGCCGCGAACGGCCGACGGAGGAGTGCCTCGCTCATGCCCGAGCGCTCTCCCCGGGCGCCATCTCCGCGCCGATGTGCGCGCTCAGGCCGGCGCGCACGGACTGCAGCGCGACCCGGACGGCATGGCGGATGGAATTCGGGCCCGACGAGCCATGGCAGATGATCGCGATGCCCTGAACGCCCAGGAGCGGAGCGCCGCCGTATTCGGAGTAGTCGAGCGCGCGGAACACGGTGCGGATATCGGGGTGCTCGAGGAGCGCCGGGGCGTCACGGCGCAGCATCCGCACGATGAGCCGGGCCACCGATTCGTAGAATTTGAGCACGACGTTGCCGACGAACCCGTCGCAGACGACGACGTCGACGGCCCCGTGCTTCTGGTGCCCGGCGAGAATGTCGCGGCCTTCGATGTTGCCGACATAGTTGAGGCTGGTGGTGGCCCGGAGAAGCTGGTGGGCCTCCTTCACGACGGCGGTCCCCTTCTCGTCCTCCTCACCCACGTTGAGAAGGCCCACGGCGGGATTGGGGCGGCCGAGGATGTCGCGCATGTAGACGCTGCCAAGGCGCGCGAAGCCGACGAGCTCGCGCGCCGAGCAGTCGACGTTGGCGCCGCCGTCGAGCACGAGGACGGGATCGTCCGCGGTGGGAAAGAGGGTGGCGACGGACGCCCGCTCGACGCCGTCATGCAGGCCGAGGAGCACGGTGGATGCGGCGAGCACGGCGCCGGTGTTCCCGGCCGATACGAACGCGTCGGACTGTCCGGCCTTCTGCAGGCCGAGCCCGACGACGATGCTCGAGTCCCGCTTGCTGCGAACCGAGGCGAGCGGCTTCTCCGCCATGCCGATGACCTCGGAGGCGGGGCGGATCTCGATCCGGCTGCGGTCGGCCGCCGGATGGCGGGCCAGTTCGGCCTCGATCACGTCGGGTCGGCCGACCAGCTGGATCGTCGCGTCCGGGTACTCGGCGAGAGCCAGCAGGCTCCCCTCGATTTCGGCTTGGGGGGCGTTGTCGCCCCCCATCGCGTCTACGGCGACGCGAATCACCGCTAGTTGTCCTCGACCTCGACCTGCTTCTTGCCGCGGTAGTAGCCGCACGATTCGCAGACGCGGTGCGACAGCTTCGGCGACCCGCAGCGGGGGCACGCCTGGGGCGCTACGCCCGCGGCGGAGTGATGACCGCGGCGGAGCCGCTTGCGGGACTTCGAGGTACGACGCTTGGGGACCGCCATGTGTTCCTCAGACAGGTTCGGCAGGACGCGCGCAGCTGCACGGCCCCGCATTCAGATCTGCGCCGCACTTCGGGCACAGCCCAGCACAATCCTCGCGGCAGAGCACCAGCGTCGGGGCCGCGAGCGCCAGCTCCTCGCGCACCGCGTCCGTCACGTCGACGTGCGTGGCCGATTCGGCGAGGGGATAGACGCTGGGATCGTCGGTGGCCTCGGCGTCGGTGCTGAAGAGCACGTCCACGTCGGCGTCCACCGCATGGCGCACCGGCGCGAGGCAGCGGCGGCATTCGGCGAGCACCGTCGCGTGGATCTCGCCGCGCCAGAGATACTCGCCCTCGTTGGCGCTCTGCAGGCGGCCATCGATCTCGACGGGCCCCTCGAGCTCGAGGGCAAGTCCCTCGAGCGCCGGTGCGCCGGGTTCGAGTACCCCCGTCGTATCGACGGGACCCCGCTGGAGGTCCCGGATGTCAATCCGCAGCATAGCCCTTTAATCTAACTCTGACAACAACTTGGGGTCAAGGGACGGGGCCCGGCTTCAGGCGGCTCGCCAGCCGCCGCATCGGGGCATTCCTCCCGGCGCTAGCGACCCCAGAGGCCGGCCAGCTCGCCCTCCGGGAAGAAGAAGGCAATCTCGCGCGCGGCATTCTCGTCGCTGTCCGAGCCGTGTACCGCGTTCCGGCCCTTCGACTCGGCGTACAGCTTCCGGATGGTGCCCGCCGCTGCCTCCGCCGGGTCGGTGGCGCCGATCACCTGGCGGTAATGGGCGACGGCATTCTCCCGCTCCAGCGCCATCGGCAGGCAGGGACCGCTCGTCATGAACGACACGAGCTCGTCGTAGAAGGGCCGCCCCCGATGCACTTCATAGAAGGCCTGGGCCTCGGCGGCCGCGAGGCGCGTGAGGCGCCCGGCACGCACGACGAAGCCTTCCTTCTCGAGGTGCGCGATGATCGCGCCGATCTTCCCGCCGGCCACGGCGTCCGGCTTGATGATGGCGAGCGTACGAGTTCCAGCCACAGCGCCTCCGCCCTATGTGAGTTTCGATTTGACCAGCTCGACCACGTCCACCGGCCGCTTCATGACGGCGATCCCCGCCGCCTCGAAGGCCTGCATCTTCTCCTCCGCGGTGCCGCTCGAGCCCGAGATGATCGCGCCGGCGTGCCCCATCCGCCGCCCCTTCGGCGCCGTCTGGCCGGCGATGAACCCGACCACCGGCTTGGTGACGTACTGCCGCACGAACTCGGCGGCGTTCTGCTCGTCGGTGCCGCCGATCTCGCCCATCATCACGATCGCGTCGGTGGCGGGATCGTCCTGGAACGCGCGCAGGCAGTCGATGAAGTTCGTCCCGATGATCGGGTCTCCGCCGATCCCGACGCACGTGCTCTGGCCGATGCCGTTCTTCGTCAGGTGGTTCACCACCTCGTAGGTGAGCGTGCCGCTCCGCGACACCAGCCCGACCCGCCCCGGCGCGCAGATGTTCCCGGGGATGATCCCGACCTTGCTCTCGCCGGGCGTGATGAGCCCCGGGCAGTTCGGCCCGAGCAGGCGCGCGCCGCGATCGCGGACGTAGGGCATGACGCGCGTCATGTCGATGACGGGCACGCCCTCCGTGATGCAGACGATGAACTCGATGCCCGCATCGGCGGCCTCGTAGATCGCGCCCGCGGCGCCGGCCGGCGGCACGTAGATGACCGACGTATTCGCCCCGGTGGCGCGAACGGCATCGGCCACGGTGTTGAACACGGGCACCTTGCCCTCGAACTGCTGCCCGCCCTTCCCCGGCGTGACACCCGCCACCACCTCGGTCCCGTATTCCATCATCTGGCGCGTATGGAACGAGCCGTCGCGACCCGTGATCCCCTGGACGAGAAGCCGCGTCTGCCGCCCGATGAAGATGCTCATGCCGCCTCCTTCGCGAGCGCGACCACCTTTGCCACCGCCTCGTCCATGTCGCTCAGCGCCGTCATGCCCACGCCCTCGAGGATCCGGAAGGCTTCCTTCTCGTTCGTGCCGGTCAGCCGGATCACGATCGGCACGTTCACCTTGAACTCGCGCGTGGCCGCCACAATCCCGTTGGCCACGTCGTCGGTGCGGGTGATGCCGCCGAAGATGTTGAAGAGGATCGCCTTCACGTTGGGGTCCCGCGTGATGATGCGGAGGGCGTTCACCACCTTCTCCGGGTTCGAGCTGCCACCGATGTCGAGAAAGTTGGCCGGCTCCCCGCCGTAGTACTTCACCAGGTCCATCGTCGCCATGGCGAGGCCGGCGCCGTTCACGACGCAGCCGACGTTGCCGTCCAGCTTGATGAACGTGAGGCTGGCGTTGCGCGCCGCCACCTCGCTCGGCTCCTCCGCCGACTCGTCACGCAATGCCGCGAGGTCGGGCCGGCGGTCGAGCTCGTTGTCGTCGATCGAGATCTTCGCGTCGAGCGCGAGCACCCGGCCGTCCGGCGTCGTGACGAGGGGGTTGATCTCCGCCAGCGTGGCGCCGTTCGCGGTGAAGACCTGGTAGAGCTGCTCCATGATCCGCGCCGCCGTGCGCACCTGCTTGATATCGGTGTACAGCGTGAACGCCAGCGAGAGGGCCTGATGCGGCAGGAGGCCGTAGACCGGGTCCACGGCGAGGCGCGTGATCTTCTCGGGATTCGTCGCCGCGACTTCCTCGATGTCCACGCCGCCGGCCGCGCTCACCATGAAGACAGGCCGCTGCGTCGCGCGGTCGAGGATCAGGCCGACATAGGCCTCGGTCGCGATGTCGGCGGCCGGGACGACGAGCACCTTCTGGACCGGCAGTCCCTTGATCGTCATCCCTATGATCTTCTCGGCGTGCGCGCGCGCCTCCGCCGCCGTCTCCGCGAGCTTGACGCCGCCCGCCTTGCCGCGGCCCCCGGAATGCACCTGGGCCTTGACGACCACACCGCCGCCAAGCTGGGCCGCAATGGCTTCCGCCTCCGCCGGTGTCGAGGCGACGCCGCC
>JBLNHD010000174.1:0-3205 GCA_050268825.1 Gemmatimonadota bacterium | reverse complement strand
CGGGGACCTGTCGTGCGTGGCGTGACGTCGGGCGGGTCGTTCCTCCGACCGACCCGATGCGCTATTCTCTCCGCTGGCCATGTCCGACGATCTCTCTCCTCTCGCCGCCCGCGCGGACGAGCTCCGCCGGCTCATCGAGCGGGCGAACTTCGAGTACTACGTGCTCGACGCGCCGACCATCTCGGACGCGGAGTACGACCGCCTCTTCCGCGAGCTCCAGGCGCTCGAGGCAGAGCACCCCGACCTGCAGGCCCCCGACAGCCCCACGCAGCGGGTCGGCGCCGAGCCGGCGTCCGCGCTGGCCAAGCATCCGCATCTCCGGCCCATGCTCTCGCTCGCCAACGCCTTCGACGAGGCGGAGCTCACGGCGTGGGAGGAGCGGAACGCGCGGAACAGCGCGGAGGTGCGCACCGCGGGCTATACGGCGGAAGTGAAGATCGACGGCGCCGCGGTGAACCTGACGTACCGCGACGGGCGCTTCGTGGTCGGCGCCACGCGCGGCAACGGCGTGATCGGCGAGAACATCACCGCCAACCTGCGGACCATCGCCGACGTTCCGCTCGCGCTCAAGGGGAAAGGGTGGCCCTCCCTCATGGAGGTGCGGGGCGAGGTGTACCTCCCCTACGAGATGTTCAAGCGCACCAACCTCCAGCGCGAGCGGGACGGCGAGTCGCTGTACGCCAACCCGCGGAACGCAGCGGCCGGTGCCCTGCGGCAGCTCGACCCCGAGAGCACGCGACGCCGCCGGCTCAGGATGTTCGCCTTCGCGATCGAGCCGATCGAAGGCAAGCTCCCGGCGCGCACCCATTGGGAAACGCTCGACCTCCTCGCGGCCTGGGGCTTCCAGGTGGAGCCGCACCGCCAGCGGTTCGAGACGCTCGCGGACGTGCAGCGGGCGGTGCCATCGTTCGAGGCGCTCCTCGGCGTCCTTCCCTTCCAGGCCGATGGCGTCGTCATCAAGGTCGATCCGCTCGCGCTGCACGCCGAGCTCGGCGTCGTGGGCGGCCGGGATCCGCGCTGGGCCATCGCGCGGAAGTTCGCGCCCGAGGTGGCCGTCACGCAGCTTCGCGCCATCCGCATCAACGTCGGCCGCACCGGCGCGCTCAATCCCTACGCGGAGCTCGAGCCGGTCGAGGTCAGCGGCGTGACCGTGTCCGCCGCTACGCTCCACAACGAGGAGCTGATCGCGACGAAGGACATCCGCGAGGGCGACTGGGTCGAGGTGATCCGCGCCGGCGAGGTGATTCCGCAGATCGTCGCCCCGATCACGGCGCGCCGGGACGGGAGCGAGCGCGTCTTCCGCATGCCCGACGAATGCCCGCGGTGCGGCACGCCCGTCGAGCGCCCCGCCGACGAGGCGATGCGCTACTGCCCGAACGCCTCGTGCCCGGGCCGCGTGCTCGAGGGGATCGTCCACTTCGCGGGGCGCGACGCGATGGACATCCGCGGACTCGGCTACGAGCGGGTGCGGCAGCTGCTCGCCGAAGGGCTCATCCGCGACGTCGCCGACCTCTATCACCTCACGGTGGAGCAGCTCGTCGAGCTCGACCGCTTCGCGGAGCAGTCGGCGGAGCAGCTGGTCAACGCCATCGCGGCCTCGAAAGCGCAGCCCCTTTCGCTTCTCCTTTTCGGGATCGGGATCCGGCACGTCGGCAAGACCGTGGCCCAGCTCCTGGCCCGGCGCTTCGGCACGCTCGACGCGCTCATGGCGGCGTCGGCGGAGACGGTCGCTGCCGTCTCGGGGATCGGGCCCACGATCGCCGAGGCGGTGACGAGCTTCTTCGACGAACCGAGGAACCGGAAGCTGATCGAGCGGCTGCGGGAGGCGGGGCTCACGCTGGCCGAGCCGACCGGCGGGTCGGGTGAGGGCCCGCTCAGCGGAAAGACGTACGTCCTCACCGGCACACTGCCGACGCTCTCGCGCACCCGTGCAACCGAGCTCATCGAGCGCGCGGGCGGACGGGTGGCCGGCAGCGTCAGCAGGAAGACCGATGCCGTCGTTGCGGGCGACGACGCCGGCAGCAAGCTCGAGAAGGCACGCACGCTCGGCGTGGACGTGATCGACGAGGCCGAACTCTTGCGCCGTGTCGGCGCAACGGCCTAGCTTCGCTCATCCCTATCCTGCGGATCCCATGACGACTGCACTTCTCCCCGCGCACAGCTGCGTCGGCCTCGGCCGGCGGGCGCTGCAGCAGCTTCGCACGAGCCTCGAGCGCGACACCGGCGTGCAGGCGGCGGCCTACCTGCAGGAAGCGGGATTCGCCGGCGGCGAAGAGCTGTACTCGGCGTACGCCGCCTGGCTCGGCGCGAGGTTCGGCGTCACCGATCCCGCCTCGCTCGAGGCGGCGCGGCTCGGCGAGGTCCTGTCCGCCTTCTTCAGCGAGACGGGCTGGGGATCGCTCTCGGTGCGGCCGCTCGGCACGGCGGTGCTCGCGCTCGACTCGACCGAATGGGCGGAGGCCACCGAGCAGGGCGGCGCGGTCTATCCCTCCTGCCACCTCTCCTGCGGCCTCCTCGCCGACTTCCTCGGCCGCATGTCCGGCGGGACGATGGCCGTCATGGAAGTCGAATGCCGCTCGCGCGGAGAAACCCGCTGCCGCTTCCTCGCCGGCTCCCCCGATACGATGGCGACGCTCTACGAGCGGATGGCGCAGGGGATGGGGTATGGGGAGGCGTTGGGGCTCGGCGAGTAGGTGGCTAGGTAGCTAGGTAGCTGGGGAGCTAGGTAGCTGGGAAGCGAGGTGACTGGGTAGCTGGGGAGCGCACCCCGCCACCTGCCACCTCGCTCTTTAGGGCACCTAGCCACCTCACCACCTGGCGGCCTCCCTACCTAGCCACCTAGCCACCTAATCACCTAGCTACCTAGCTACCTAGCGACCGAGCTACCTAGCTACCTCTCTCCCGCCCCCCTCCTCTCCAACCGCACATCCCCCGACCCGCTGTCGATCGTGATCATCCCCTGCCCGTCCCCGATGGTGCCGACCACGCGGTCGTCGTCGCGGCGGCGGGTGATGCCTTCGATGAGCGAGCCGTAGACGTCGCCCGAGCCGGTCTCGGCTTCGAGGCGGGCGCCGAGGGTGGCGGGAGCGCGCAGGGTCACGTCGCCGGAGCCGCTGTCGAGGCGGAGCGTGTCGATGTCGCTCTCGAGCCCGAGCTCGACGGTGCCGCTGCCGGTGTCCAGCTCGATCACCGGGGCCGAGACGCC
>JBLNHD010000173.1:0-5719 GCA_050268825.1 Gemmatimonadota bacterium | reverse complement strand
GGCGCCACGTGGCTGGTCACACTGATCGTCGTGCTGGGTGTCCTGCTGATGGTGCTCGCGTCTTGAGCAGCGGCTCGAGGAGGTCGAGCGCGCGGGCGTGATCCCCGAGGGTGAGGTAGGCCCGCGCGGCGAGCAGCTGGTAGTAGGGCCAGTTGTCGGCGTCGGTTGCGAGGGGGTTGAGCGACATGCCGCGCTCGACCGCGGCGATCGCCTCCGCCCGGCGGCCGAGGAAGGCGAGCTGCAGGCCGCCGATCGTGATGCGCTGCGCGTCGTTCGGGGCCGACTCGAGAATCTTGCGGTTCGCGGTCTGCGCGGTGTCGGCATAGGCCCGTGCACGCGCCGAATCACCTCGAACCGCGTAGAGCTGCATCAGCACCGTCGCCCACGCTTCGCGATCGGGGAACGCGTCGGGGCCGGCATTGAGGAGTAGCTGCTGCCCGGCCTCATCGAGCACCCAGTACATATCCCAGTACAGGCCGAAGAAGGCGGCGACCTCCGTCGGCGTGACCGCCGGCGATACCAGTTTCATCGCCTCGCGGGCGCCCGCGAGGTCGCCCCGCGCGATGAATACCAGGGTCCGGTCCTGCACCAGGCTCAGGTCCCCAGGCGCGAGCGCGAGCGCCGTGTCGCTCGCGGCGATCGCCTCGGGGTAGCGGCGCAGCCAGAGGTACGCGAGCTGCAGGTTGGACGCGACGCCGACCGATCGCGGATCGAGCCGGCGCGCGGCCTGAAGCTGCGGCACCACCCGATCCCAGTCCCCCCTCGCGCGGGCGATGCCGGCGGAGTTGCGGAGGAGCTCGACGTCGTTCGGCGCCGCCGCGAGACTGGTCGCGATGCTGCGGGCGGCGGCTTCGTAATCGCGGAGAATGCCGGACTGATAGGCGGCCAGCGCGCCGTGCCCGTGAGGCCCGGTCGGGTCGAGGCGAACCGCCTCCTCGGCCACCTCACGGGCGCGCGTCCGGGTCGCCGGATCGGGCGTGCCGTTGGAATAGAGCGACACGTAGGTGCGGGCGAGCGACGACCACGCCTCGACGAACTCGGGATCCGCCGCGATCGCCTGTTCGTACAGCGCCGCCTGGCGCCGGAGCGCGGGGAGGTCTCTCGCCTGGTCGCTCGAGGCCCGCAGGAAGAAGTCGTAGGCGGCAAGGCTCTTCGTCGGCCGGTCGGCGAGCTGGCGGTGCTGCTCCGAGCTGAGCGCGAGGTTGAGCTCGCGCGCCACCCGCTCGGCGATCTCGCCCTGCACCTGGAACACGTCGGTCAGCGCGGCGTCGAAGGGCTGCTGCCACTCGGTCGTCGCGGTGCCCTCGCCGACGCGCACGAGCTCGGGACTCACCCGCACCCGGCTCGTGCCGTCGGGATTCTTCGCCCAGCGCACCGTCGCCGTCAGCAGGTACTGCGCGCCGAGCTCGCGACCGATCTCCGGCAGCGACTTGGAGGTCTCGCGATACTCGCGCGTGCTCCCGCTCGCGACGACGCGCAGCCCGGTGAGCCCCGCGAGCCGGCCGCGCACCTCTTCCGCCATCCCGTCGGCGAAGTACGCATCCGCCGAGTCCCCTGCGTTCCGGAAGGGAAGCACCGCGATGAGCGGCGCCTCTCCCTCGCCGGTGCCGCCCCGCTTGCCGCTCCAGGCGAAGAGCACGCCGAGGCCGATGGCGAAGCCGAGGACGAGCATGGCGAGGGCGGGGGAGAGGCGGGATCTCGGGTCGCGGGACTCGGGGCCCGGGCCTGGTGAAGGCGAGAGCGGCGCGCTGCCGGTCGCGACGGGGAGGGGTGTCGTCGCGGCGGCGGTGCCGAGCGCGGCGGCGAACGCTGCCGCGCTCTCGAACCGGTCGGCCGGGGTCCGCGCGAGCGCCTTGGCGAGCGCCAGCTCGATTGCCGGTGGAACGCTGTCGCGGAATTCGCGGATGGGCCGCGGCGTCTCGGTGAAGCGGCGCGCGATCATCGCCTGCGGCGTCGAGGCCGCGAACGGCACCTGCCCGGCGAGCATCTCGTACAGCACGGTGCCGAGACTGTAGACGTCGCTTCGCGCGTCGATGTCCTTCTCGCCGGCCGCCTGCTCGGGGCTCATGTAGGCCGCGGTCCCCACCGACGTGCCCGTGCTCGTGAGCCCCTGTTCGCCCGTGTCGGAGAGCGCCCGCGCGATGCCGAAGTCCGCGACGAGCGCATGGCCGCCCGTCAGGAGGATGTTCTCCGGCTTGATGTCGCGATGGATCACCCCGTGCCGGTGCGCGTACTCGAGGGCTTCCGCCGCCTGCTGCGTGATGCGGATGGCCACGTCCACCGGGAGCTGCTTCTCGCGGTCGAGCCGGTCGCGCAGCGATTCCCCTTCGATGAACGGCATCGTGAACCAGAGCCGGTCGGCCGCCTCGCCACTGTCGTGCACCGTGAGGATGTGGGGGTGCTGCAGCCGGGCGGCGAGGCGGATCTCGCGCTGGAACCGTTCCGGGCCCAGGGCGTGGCCCAGGTGCGGATGGAGGACCTTGAGCGCGACGGGGCGGTCGTGGCGCAGGTCGTGCGCGAGGTACACCGTCGCCATGCCGCCGCGGCCCAGCTCGCGCTCGATGGTATAGCGCGAGGCGAGACCTGCTTCGAGCTGCGCCCGGAGATCGGTCACTGAGAGCCTGAGGTGAGGATACGGCAATGTAGGGGCGAGCCGGGGCCGGCGGAAGAAGGGGTTTCATGGTCCACTTGAGACCTCCCGATCCGCGCCGTACAATCACGATTCCCCAAACCGACGGCGACCTATGGTACGCGTCTTTTCCGCTTTGGCCCTCGGAACCGCTGTCCTCTCTCCCGCGGCAGCACAGGCGCCGCGCCCTCGCCCTCCCGTCATTGACGTCCATATCCACAGCACGATGACGCCGCCACAGGCCTTCGCCCGGCTCGACTCGCTCAACGTCCGATATTTCGTCCTCGCCGGGCTGGCCTCGGACCTGATCAGATGGGATGGCGTGGACACAGCGCGCTTTCTCCCTGCGCTCGTCTTCCCCTGCGACAGTGGCCGCGCGCCGGTCACGGGGCGAGCGTGTTACGACGGCGGCATGGACTTCCCTGATACCGCCTGGCTCCGGACGAGCGTGCGCGCGGGGCGCATCCGTGGCTTCGCGGAGATCTCGCCGCAGTTTCTCGGAATTGCGCCGGACGATGCGCGGCTCGAGCCGTACTGGGCGCTAGCGGAGGAGCTGGACATACCGGTCGGGATTCATATGGGGTCGGGTCCTCCGGGTGCCGCCTACGAATCGAGTCCGGTTCCGTTCAAGTCCCCGAAGCACCGCATGGCGGCGGGCGACCCGATGCTGCTCGAGCCGGTGCTTCTCAGGCACAGGCGACTCCGTCTGTACGTCATGCACGCCGGCTGGCCCCGGGCCGATGCGATGCTGGCACTCATGCATGCGCATCCGGGCGTATACGTCGACCTCGCCGCGCTCTCCTCGGAGCGCCTACTGCCGAGAGCCGGATACTATCGGTATCTGAAGGATTTGGTGGACGCGGGATTCGCGAAGCGCATCATGTTCGGCTCCGACTTTCCGGATCAGGTTGTTGCCGGGGTGGATGCCGTCATGGCGGCGGATTTCCTGAGTGACGAGCAGAAGGCCGACATCCTCTGCGGCAACGCCGCCCGATTCCTCCGCCGGGATCCGGCGGTGTGCCGCTGAAGCCGCGGGTCGTCTACTTCACCTCGCCGAGCCCCTCGAGGGCGGGTCCCGCCAGCCGGATGGCACCAGCCAGGTCGGTCGACGAGGTGAGGTAGGCGATCTTCAGCAGCCGGTTCCCCTTGATCATCGCCAGCTCGCCCTCGACGCCGATCGCGACCGCGTCCCACGGCCCTTCGAGCGTATCCGCCCCCTCGGCCACGCGATCCACGATTCCGACGGCGCCGAGACCGCCACGCGCCCGGACGAACCGCATCTCGTCCTCGGCGCCCACGAAGTGCGGGGTGAGGACGAGAGCCCGGTGCCTGCCGCTGTAGTACGCGCAGCTGTCCCCGGCGGGATCGGCGAGCGCCCAGCCTTCCCTGACGCGATAGGGTGCCACCACCAGTTTGCCGAGGACGGCTTCCGCGTCCTTCTGCGAGAGGACGCTGCACGGGTCGCGCTCGCCTTCGCGCGCGACTCGATTCGACGCGCCCTGATCCACGAACGGCAGGTCCGGAATGCGGTCTCGCACGCGCAGCGCGAGGATGGCGAGCACCGAATCCTGCATCCCGTGCGTCCCGCCCTCGATGTAGACGGACACCGTGCCGGCCCGCCCCATGAAGTTCGGCTTGCCGGGGAGGGACCGCCGATAGTCCCACCCGTCTCCCGCCTGCGGTGCCGCGAAAAGCGAATCATCGCCGACCCACGACCCCATCGTGCCGAAGGCCAGTTCGGCCGCGCGCTCTGCGGCGCCCCGGCCGACGCTCACCTGGAGGAACACGCCTCCGGTGTCCTCCGGTTCCGCTGGCCAGTCGGACTTCATCCCCATTCGCTCGAGCGCTGCGCGCATCGAGTCCGCACGGGCGCGCCGCGCGATGGTGATCGAGTCCACCGGCAGGGGATAGAAGCAGCCGCCGCGCTCTGGCCGCGGCGGGCCACTGAGCTTGCCGACCACCGCTTCGACTTCACTCGCGCGGATCCAGTCGCAGGGCGATGCGGGAACCGTGGCCGTCTTCTCGGGCAATCCATCGAGGCGCCCGGCAGTGCCGGGAGATGCGCCACTCGCATTCACCATCGGCATCCCGGCCGCCGCGCCGGCCTTCTCGTCGCCGCACCCGGCGAGCAGCGGCAGCGCCACCGCGAGCAGACAGCCTGCCATGCGTCCCCTCATCCGGTCACTCCTCGCTCGCCGGGGCGGCGGTCATGCGTCCGAGGGCAGCCTCGGCGAGCCGGATCGCTCCGGCGGCGCCGGTGGAGGACATCAGGTAGCGGACGCCCAGCACCCGGCCGCCCTTTCGCAGCAGCAGCTCGCCCGTGAGATCCACCACGGCTTCGTCCCACGCCCCCTCGAGCGTGTCTCCCTCGATTCCGGGAAGCTCCGCCACCTGGCGCACCATTCCCCCGACCATCCGGGCAGCGCTGAGCTCGATACCGCCGTAGTTCCACACCGGGGTCAGCACCAGCACGCGATGCCCGGCAGCCAGATAGGCGCAGCTCTTTCCGGAGGGATCCGCGAGCGGCGTGCGCTCGTGCGCGCGGAACGGATCGGCGACGAGCCTGCCGAGCACGGCTTCGGCCTCATCGCGCGTCAGGACGCTGCATGGATCCCGCCCCGGGGCCGCTCGTCCCGAGCGATCGGCGGCGGGGTGCATCATCGGTCCTTCAGGAATTCTGTCCCGCACCCGGTCCGCAATCGCCACGACGGTGTCGCGTGGCAGCTCGACCTGCTGCACCTTCACCGAGACGCGCACGTGGCCGGCGCGCCCGTGGAAGACGGCGCCGCGGCTCGACGCTCCGATCTCGTCCCATCCCGGCGGCGTGCCCTCCGGTCGTGCCTCCGCCGCCATACCATCGCCCCGCACGTCCACCTCGGCGTAGATCCCGGCGCGCGTCGGGTGGTACAGGGCGATGGCGCGCTCATCCATCCCGGACGCGCGCGCGCGCTCCGCGCCTTCGCGAATCCGCTGCCCCTCCGCGGTCGCGGTGTCCACCACCACGTAGTACCAGCAGCCCCGATCCTCGGGCATCGGCTCGCCATCCAGCGGGCCCGCAAGGCGCTCGATCTCCGCGCGCGGGATCAGGTC
>JBLNHD010000172.1:0-7728 GCA_050268825.1 Gemmatimonadota bacterium | reverse complement strand
ACCCCTTTTCGTCTGTCGTATTTCACGCGCCTCGCGGCCGGTACGCCGACGAGCGTCTAGAACGGCGGCAATGCCTGATGCGCCGCATCGTCGAGGCGGATGGCGAGGAGCTCGGCCCCGGCCGGCGTCTCGTGCTGGCCCTCGGGGATGACCAGGAGCGCGTTGGCCCGGACCATCGAGGTGAGGATTCCCGAGCCCTGGGGCCCGGTCAGGCGCGCGAGGCGTTCTCCTTCCGGGCCCGAGACGATGCCCCGGAGGAAGTGCTGCAGCTTCGGCTTCAGCATGATCGGCTCCGCCGCCCGCACGACGATCGCCTGGCGGAAGGGGAGCTCGTGGCCGGCCATCTGCCGGATCGCCGGCCGGACGAAGAGCTCGAAGGTGACCATGGTGCTCACCGGGTTGCCGGGCAGCCCGATCCAGGGAATCCCTCCGAGCAGGCCGAAGCCCACCGGGGCCCCCGGGCGCATGCGCAGCTTCCAGAACTTCTGCTCCGCGCCCATCGCGTCGAGCACGCTGCGCAGATGATCGTGCTCGCCCACGCTGATGCCCGCAGTGGTGACGATCAGGTCGCAGTCGAGGCCCCGCGCGAGGTGCGCGCGCACGCTTTCCGGCGTGTCCCGCGCGATCCCCAGGTTCACCGGCTCCCCGCCGGCCCGGCGCACCAGCGCCACGAGCGTATGCGAATTGCTGCTCGCGACCTTCCGGCCGGAAAGGATCTCTTCGGGCTGATCGATGTCCACGATCTCGTCGCCACCGCCCAGGATGGCGACGCGCGGACGGCGGAAGACGAGCGGGTGGGCCACCGCCATCGACGCGAGCACGCCGAGCTCCGCCGGTCCGAGCACGGTGCCGGCACGCAGGACCACCTCGCCGCGCCGGAGGTCCTCTCCGGTCAACCGGATGTTGACGCCGGCGTCGCGGTCATCGAAGATCGCCGCGACGTCGCCGCCCTGGTCGGTGTCTTCCTGGCGCACCACGGTGTCGGCGCCCTCGGGGAGCGGCGCGCCGGTGAAGATTCGCGCGGCCTCTCCGGCGCCGAGCCGCCGGGCGGGGAAGTGGCCGGCGGGGATCGTCTCGACGACCCGGAGCCGGACCGGCGCCTCCCGGCGAGCGCCGCGGATGTCCGCCGCGCGCACCGCATAGCCGTCCATCGCCGAATTGGTCCAGGCCGGGAGGTCGAGGGGGCTCGTCACATCCTGTGCGAGCACGGAATCGAGGGCATCGTCGAGCGGCACCCGCAGTGTGGGCTGGCGGGACACATGATCGAGGATGGTGAGTGCAGCGTCGCGAGCGGCGAGCGGCGGCCGGGTGCTCATTCCTGGATCTCGAGCGCGCCGCTCCAGACGAGGCTCGAGAGAGTCGAGAGCCAGGCCGTATCGCCGAACCTGAGCACCGGGCAGGCGGCCCGGAAGGAATGGTCGTCGGTGACGATGGCCAGCCACTCGCGGCTGCGCGGGTCGGCCGCATCGTAGAGCGGCGCCGGCGCCACCGACGGGCGAAAGACCTCGATCTTGGGAAGCGGGGCGCGGCTGAATCCTTCGGCGATGACGATGTCCGCCTCCGCCAGGTAGCGCCGGGCAAGGCCGATGGGATCGTAATCGTCCGGCGTGCGCTCGAAGAGGACGCGCAGGTCGGGCGAGGCGATGAGCGTACGCTCGGCGGGGCCTTCGTTGAAATGGCGCCAGGTATCGGTGCCCGGCCGGTCCGCCTCGGCCGGATGGTGCCCATGCTTGAGCGACATCACCCGTTTGTGGCGCCGGACGAATTCCGCAATGAGCGCCACAGCGAGGGTGGTCTTCCCCGCATTCTTGCGTCCGACTATCGAGACGATGCGCGACGCCACAGCAGCTCCGCCTGGGTGAGGTCCTGCGCGGTGTTCACGTTGAAGAAGAGCTGGGCGGGGTCGCCGAACCCGGCCACCTCCGCCGCCGGGAGGGTAGCCACCCGCACCATGGGATGGAAGGCGATGGCCCGCAGATCGCCGGCCGCGATGCGCTGTTCGATCGGTCCGCGGCACGCCGCGCCGTACGCCGCGCAGAGCGGCTCGATGCCGCGCCGGCCTCCGCTCGCGGGAAGGCAGGCGTCGGCGCCGTCGAGGCCCGCCGCCAGGCGCCGCAGCAGCTCGTCGGTGACGAACGGCATGTCCCACGCCACGCACACGACCGGCGCCGGGCCCTCGATGACCGCCGTGAGGATCCCGCCCAGGGCGCCCGCCCCCGGCACCTGATCCGGCACGACGCGCAGCCCGGGCACCCACCTCCCGGCATCGGGCGCGTTGGCAACGAGCAGCGGCGCGCTGCCGAGGGCGCGCTCGAACAACGCGACCAGGCGGTCGATGATGCGGACACCGCCGACGCGCTCGAGCCCCTTCGGCGCCCCGCCGAAGCGCGTGGCGCCTCCGCCGGCGAGAATGGCGCCCGCAACCCTCAATAGCGGCGTCCCCGTTCCCGTTCGAGCACCACGTCGAACCCGACCTGAATGCCGAAGAGGTGCCGGTACCTGAGCGACGTCGGCGGCGGCGCGCCATCCTGCGCCGTCGGCCCGGTGACCCCGCGCACCCCCACGATCCGGTCGGTGACTTCCCAGCGGACCTGATAGCCGCGTCCGATCACCGCGGTGAAGCCGAGCGCGAGCGTGGCCGCCGCGGTCAGGCGCGTGCTCGATTCGTCGGGATAGAGTTCGACCTCGACCGGCTCCCCCTCCGGATTGGGGAACCGGCCGATCGTCTCGATCGAGCTCTGGGTGCTGATCACGCCGCCCAGTCCGACGCGCGCGAACGGCGAAACGGTGCTCCGGCTGTTGAGGCGATAGATCGCGCCGGCCCCGACGAGCACGGCCGAGCCCGAGCTCTCCGCGTTGTCGATGTTCGCGCAGACGGCGGTATTCCGCGAGGAGCCGGTCGCATAGGTGCGCGTGCACGTGTCGCGGAACCCGAGCCCGACGAGCTGCGCCTCGCCGAGGAATCCGAGATTGTCGCCAGCGAAGTAGATGGCCTGCGCCCCGAAGGAGAGCGAGGGCCGGATGCTGCGGTTGATGCTGAGGGTGTCGATGTTGATCTCGGGGCGCTGGTCGTCGTAGAGCGGCTGGCCGGCAACGCGCCAGCCGGACGTGCCGGGGATGTAGCCCGCATTCACGCTGAGCACCAGCCGAGCCCGGTCGGCGGTGGCCTGCGCCGAAAGCGTCCCCGTGCCCGTCAGTACGATCGCCACGAAGGAGAAGAGCCGGTGCGAGTGCATCAGAGGCCCATGAGTTGGTGGTCGACGGCGAGGCAACGATTCTGAACCGCCGGAATGCCGGCCGCCTCCAGCTCCGCCAGCGCCGCATCGTGCCGTATGCCTACCTGTAGCCAGACGAGCAGCGGGCGCACGGCGACACACCCGGGCACCAGGGCGGGAATGGCCTCCGAGCGGCGGAAGACATCCACCACGTCGATCGGACCGGCCGCGGCTGCGCTCTCGAGGTCGGCGTACCCTTGCGCACCAAGCACGGCTTCGGCCCGTGGGTGAATGGGGATGATCGTGTAGCCGGCCCGCTGCAGGTAGGCGGCGACTCCGTACGCCGGCCGCATCGGGTTGTTCCGCAGGCCGACGACGGCGATGCGCCGCGCGTCCCGCAGAATGGAACGGAGATCCGCTTCGGATGGGGCCATCAGTCTTCCTGGATGGGAGGGCCGTGGCGGTGGGGATGGCCACTGACCGCGCGGCCGACGAGCACCATGCCCGAGCGGCGGGCAATCTCCACCGCAAGCGTCGAGGGCACCGAAGGGGTGGCCACCCAGGCGAGCCCGGCGCGCGCGGCCTTGAAGGCGAGCTCGCCGGAGATCCGCCCGGTCACGAGCATGCCGAGCCCGGCAATCCGCCGGTGCGCCAGCAGGGCGATGCCGATGGCCTTGTCCACCGCATTGTGCCGGCCGATGTCCTCGGCGTGCGCGATCAGCTCGGCGCCGTCGGTGAGTGCCGCGGCATGGATACCGCCGGTTTCGCGATATCGTTCGCCGCGCCCGAACAGGTCCTTGAACCGGGCCCGGAGCACCTCGACGGCCGGCGGTTCGCCGCGCGCCGGCTCGGCCTCGACGGTCACCGGGTCGGCGAGGAACGTCGTGACCGCCCCGCAGCCCGACGCAAGCACCGGCCGCCGCCGCTCGGCAGCCACCCGCGCCACCTGCCCGGCGTCCACGTCCGCCCAGAAGCCGAGATCGCTCGCGCAGGGGCGGAGGCGCACGCCGCCGGCATCGTCGATGTACCCCTCGCCATGAAGCCAGCCGATGGCCAGCTCCTCGAGGAGCTCGGGGGTGCACATCCAGGTGACGACCGGCATGCCGTTCACCTCGAGCCACACCGGCACTTCCTCGACCGCCGCCGACTCCACCATCCCGCCGCCGCGCTTCGGCGGCCGGTCAGGGAGCGCGGCGGGATCCGGCATCGTCAGAACCTGACCATGTACCCCAGGCCGACCTGGAACCATGGGTTGATCGTCCATTCGTCGAGCTTGCCATCGGGAATCACCGCGTTCGGCGCGTCCGGGGTGCCCGGCTCTTCGGGGGGCTCCACGCCGAACGACGTCGGATAGTTCACCTTCCAGAACACGCCACGCACCTCGGCCCGGAGGTGCAGGTTGCGGGTCACGAAGAACCGCGTGCCGAGCTGCGGCCCGACGTAGAACTTGCTCCCGAAATCATAGCCGCTCGTATCGGCCGCGAGGTCCTCGCCGAAGGCCACGCCCAGCGTGACGCCCGTGAACGGCGCGAGGCCGTGCCACGTCTTCGCGCCCGTCACGTTGAATTGCACGGTGGCGTCGAGGAACGTCGTCGTCTGGTCGAACGGCCCCGTCTGCCGGCGCGCGAGGGCGACGAACGGGTCGATGATGAAGCGGTCGAGCGCGCCGCGCGCGGCGCTGAAGCCGAATTGCACCGTCTTGCCGGCGCGGAGGTCGTAGCGGAGTCCGTAGGTATATCCGTTATGAGCCCCGATGCCGAACTTGCCGCCGCCTCCGGCAAAGTAGCCGGCGACGGGCGTGACGCTGTGGGCATCGACGACGTCCGAGTAGGGGCTGGCGCCCGGGGCGTGCCCGACCTGCGCGATCGCCGCTCGGGGAGCCCCGAGCACGACGAGCAGGGCCCCGATGATCTGCAGTGTCCGCATGTGCCTCGTCATGGTTCGCGCAGGTCCCTTCCGGTCATCTCGGGTGGCGGCTCGATGCCGAGGAGTCGAAGCACCGTCGGGCCGACATCGCACAGCGCGCCACCCGTGCGGAGGCGCGTGGCACCGGCGCGGAGCGCCACCAGCGGCACCGGATTTGTCGTGTGCGCGGTGTGCGGCCCGCCGGTGACGGGGTCGATCATCATTTCGCAGTTGCCGTGGTCGGCCGTGACCAGCACCGCGGCTCCGGCCGACTCGGCCGCCGCGAGCACACGGCCGAGGCAGGCATCCACCGTTTCCACCGCGCGAATGATGGCCGGCGCCACGCCGGTGTGGCCCACCATGTCCGCATTGGCGTAGTTGCAGAGGTAGAAGTCGTGCTCCCCGTCGGCCAGCGCGCTGCACAGCGTATCGGTGATGCCGCCGGCGCTCATCTCCGGTGCAAGGTCGTACGTCGCGACCTTCTGCGACGGCACCAGTCGCCGGTCCTCTCCCCGGAACGGCGGCTCGTGCCCGCCGTTGAAGAAATAGGTGACGTGCGGGTACTTCTCGGTCTCGGCCGTCCGGAGCTGGGTGCGTCCGTGTGCCTCGAGCACCTCCGCGACGATGCGGGCCATGCTGAACGGCGGGAACGCCTGCGGAAGCGAGAAGGTCTGGTCGTACTGCGTCATCGTCACGGCCGCGAGGTCGGGGCGATCCGCCGCGTCGAACCCGGCGAAGCCCTCGAGCGTGAGCGCGGACACGATCTGCCGCATCCGGTCGCTCCGGTAGTTGACGCAGATCATGGCGTCGCCATCGCGCATGGGCGCGGCGGGAATGCCGTCGCGATGCACCACGAGGGGCCGGATGAACTCGTCGGTCTCGCCGCGCGCGTAGCACGCCTCGACGGCCGCTGCCGGATCCACGACCGGCTCGCCCGCGCCGTGCACCAGCGCATCGTAGGCGATCCGGGTGCGCTCCCACCGACGATCGCGGTCCATGCCGTAGTAGCGCCCCGTGAGCGAGGCGATGACCCCCCGGCTGCCGGCGATGCGCGCGAGATCCCGTTCCAGGCGGCGGACGACGTCGGCACCGAGCGTGGGTGAGGCGTCGCGCCCGTCCAGAAACCCCTGGATGGCAATGCGCGGCACGTCGAGCCGTGCTCCCAGCTCGATGCACGCCCGCCAGTGCGAATCGATGGCATGCACGCCACCCGGGCCGAGCAGGCCGACGAGATGAAGCGTGCCGCCGGTGCGTCCGAGGTGGGCGCCGAGCGCCCGGAGCGGCTCGAGCGCGAAGAAGTCCCCTCGCTCGATGCTCTGGTTGATCCGGACGAGATCCTGCGGCACCACGCGCCCGGCGCCGAGGTTGAGGTGTCCCACCTCGCTGTTGCCCATCTGCCCCGGCGGCAGTCCTACGGCGAGTCCGCTCGCGTCCAGCAGCGTCCGCGCTTCCGATTCCCAGAGCCGCCGCCACACCGGTGCATCGGCCAGCGCGATCGCGTTCCCCTCGCGCTCGCGGCGGTATCCCCAGCCGTCGAGCACCACCAGCACGACCGGCGATCGGCGCGCGGTTCCGTTTGACATGATTCTCCGCGTGTTCTACAATGCCGGACGATGACTTACGCGCCGCAATCTAGTCCGCCCCGGACCCCGCTACCAGCCTGTCTGGCGGCATCGCTCGCGCTCCTGCTCGCGGTGAGCGCGCCGGTCGAGGCGCAGCAGCGCCGCGCCGTCGGCGCCACGTCCGTTCACGCCGTGCCGAGCGGTGTCGTGCTCGCCCGCCTTCCCGCTCGGGCCACGCTCACGACCGGCACGACGCGCAGCGGCTGGCGCGAAGTCACGCTCGACGGCTGGGTGGCGACGTCACTGCTCCGCGCCGACCGCCGGAATGGCTTCGACGTCTCGGTTACCGGATCCGATGTGCGCCTTCGCGCTGCGCCGGACGGCGCGGAGATCGCGCTGCTCGAGAAGGGGATGCTCCTCGATCGCGTGGCCACGCGCGGCCGGTGGACACATGTGCGGCGCAGGGCATGGGTGCGCAACACCGCCGTGGCGGCAGCCGCGCCGGCAAGCTCCGCCGCGCGGGCCGCACGCAGCACGCCGGCGCGAACGCCCGATTCATCGCGCGCAGTGCGCGACACGCAGCCCGACAGCGCCGCGGCGTATCGCCCGATGCAGGCACAGGGACCGGCGCCTGTCGCAGCCGTTGCCGCGCCGGGCGCCGACGCCGAAATCCTGGAAGCCGCGCGCGCGGCGTCGCTGCACACAGTGCCGGAAGGGCCGCGCAGTGGGAGTTTCGTGCCGGGCACGCCGGTCACCGTCGTCGGCCGGGCCGGGGAGTGGGTGCGTGTGCGCGCGGAGGGGTGGGTCCGGGAATCCGAGTTGAAGCCTGCCACCGGCGGGCCACTGGTGGGGGTCACCGCGGCCGAAGTCCGCGCCAACCCCGATCGCTATGTCGGGCAGACCGTGGAATGGCGGCTGCAGTACGTCTCCACCGCCGTGGCCGACGAGCTGCGTCCCGAGATGCCCCCCGGCCAGCCCTACATCCTCGCGCGCGGCCCACTTCCCGAGCCGGGATTCGTCTACCTCATGGTCACGCCGCAGGAGCT
>JBLNHD010000171.1:0-2907 GCA_050268825.1 Gemmatimonadota bacterium | reverse complement strand
CCCGACAGCGCGCTCACGCGCGCCCGCCGCTTCTCCTCGAGACTCACGGCCGCGATGACCTCCTCCACCGGCCGGCCGCGCGCGTAGAAACTCCGGAACAGCCGGAGCGTTTCGAGCACCGTGAGCTTGTCCGAGAGCTGCGTCTCCTGCAGCTGGATCCCGAGCCGCTCGCGGAGCTCGGCGCCGGCCTGCGCCCAGGTGCGGCCGAGGACCACGACGTCCCCTTCGTCCGGGGCCGTGAGACCTTCGCAGATTTCTATCGTAGTGGTCTTGCCGGCTCCATTCGGCCCGAGCAGCCCGAAGCATTCGCCGGGGAATACCTCGAGGTCGAGCCCGTCCACCGCGACGACATCGTCGTACCGCTTGTGAAGCCCGCGTACGAGGAGCGCCGGGGCCGGGGGGGAGGGTGCCGTCGCCATGCCCGAAGATATCAGCCCCCTCGCCGGACTTCGATTCCTCGCGTATGATCCACTGGCAGCCCATACCGGAGTGCGCCCGGGAGTCCCGCGGGCCATGGAGGTTCCGATGACACCGGACCGAGCGATCACCGCTGCTCCCCCCGCCAACTGGCGGCGCCCCCGCGACGCCGAGCTCGACCTGTACGGCATCACCCACCCGGGGAAGGTCCGCAAGGAAAACCAGGACCATTTCATGCTCTGCACGGTGCATCCGCAGGTGGTGGTGCACGGTACGAGCCTGCCCGACGTCGACGAGCTGCCGCTGCGGGGCGAGCGCCTCGCGACCTACATGCTCGTCGCGGACGGGGTGGGGAGCGGCAGCGGCGGCGCCGAGGCGAGCCGGGTGGCGCTCTCGACCATCACCAAGTATGTGGCCTCGTCGCTGCGATCCTATCACGCGGCCGGCTCGGCCACCGATCAGGAGTTCTACGACGCGCTCACGGCGGCCGCCCTCGAGGCCCACGAGGCCGTGCGCGCCGAGGGCGCGGCGCAGCCCGAGGCGAAGATGGCGACGACGCTCACGCTCGCGGTCGCCGTGTTTCCCTGGATGTACGTGACGCAGGTGGGAGACAGCCGGTGCTATCGCTACTGGGACGGCGAGCTCACGCAGATGACGCGCGACCAGACCATCGCGCAGGGACTCGTGGACCAGGGGATCCTGCCCGCGGACCGGATGGCCAGGTCCCCGTTCAGCCACGTGCTCGCCAGCGCGATCGGCGGCGGCGAGGCCACCCCGGTCGTGACCCGGATCGACATCCCGCGCGGCTGCGTGATCTTCCTCTGCACCGATGGCCTCACGAAGCACGTGTCCAACGAGGAGATCGCCAGCGAGATCGCGGCGATGACGTCGTCGGAGCAGGTGAGCCGGAAGCTGCTCGACCTGGCGCTCGAGCGCGGTGGCTCCGACAACATCACCATCATCGCGGCGCGTGCGCCCCTGCCGCCGGATGTCGCCGCCGACACGCGCACGGGTGAGCGCCCCGCCGCGAAGCCGGACGGGTTCGCGGCCTGACCGTCACGGCGGCGTTCGCCGTTCCGCCGAGACCGCAACCGGGATCTCGGCGGTGATGTCGGCCGCTGCGATGACCGGTTCGGGAGAAACGGCCGCGGGAAGAGGAAGGAGGTAGCCGGCGAGCGCGCGGGTGAGCGGCAGAGTCGCCAGCACCAGCGCCGCCGCGATCAGGTAGGGCACACCGACCCCCGACAGATCCATGAGTGCGCCCGCCGCGATCGGGAAGACGACGCGGGACACCCCACCGAAGGTATGCTGGACCCCCATGTAAAGCCCCCGCTCCGATGCCGGGACCACGCGCGACAGCAGGCCGGTCACGCAGGGAAAGAGGAACGCGGTGCCGAGCGGCATGAGCGTGAACCCGGCGGCGAGGAGCGGCCAGCCATGCGCGAGGCCGGTGGCGGCGAGCCCTGCCGCAAGGAGCACGGTGCCGAGGCCCGAGAGCCGGGCTTCGCCGAACCGGTCCACCATCGGACCGAGGAGAAGCGTCCGCACCAGCACGCCCATCGCGCCGAGATACATGATGAAGTACCCGATGTTCTCCTCGGACACCGCGAGCCGGCTCGAAAGGAGCAGCGGCACGATCTGAATCGTGCCGTAGAAGGCGCCGATGCCGATCGCATAGATCCAGATGAGACGCGCAGCCGGGTCGTTCCAGTGGAAAGCCACCCGCGCGATGGCGGCACGGCTCGACTGCCGGAGTCCGGCCGCGCCGTGCGGCTCCCGTTCCGTATGGGATTCGCCGAGAAACCGCCACGCAAAGATGGCGACGAGCACCGAGAGCGCCGCTGCGCCGACGCCCGGCGCCGTCCGGCCGCCGATCGCGATCATCGCGGACCCGAAGGCGGGACCGGCCACGGCGCCGAGGCTCGTCACGGCGGAAAGCCACCCGAGGCTGCGCGTGCGGCGCTCCGGCGTGGACGTGTCCGCCACGTATGCCTGCACCACGCCGATGGTCCCACCCCCGGCGCCCTGCACCAGGCGTGAGAGCAGCAGCACCGGCACCGACGCCGCGAGGGCAAAGATGCCGTAGGCAAAGGCGGACACGAGCAGCCCGGCGAGGATCGCGGGACGTCGTCCATAGCGGTCGGAAAAGCTGCCCCACGCGGGCGCCACCGCCAGCTGCGCGATGGAGAAGGCGGAGATGAGGATGCCGACCGCCGTGGCGCTGGCGCCGAAATCGGTGGCGTAGAAGGGAAGGAGGGGCACGATCATCGTGAGCCCCACCATGTCGACGAAGGCGGTGACGTAGAGGACGGCGAGGCGGCCGCGCATGCGGAGTAGTATGGTGGAGAGCCGGAGCGTCGGAAAGCCATTCCGGGTTTCCGAGCGTCCGACTTCCGGGCTAGATTCGTCCATCCTCCCCGGGAGTCCTCTTGGCTGCAGCCCCGCGTCTCGTCGCCGCCCTCGCCGACCGCTACGCCTTCGAGCGGGAGC
>JBLNHD010000170.1:0-5467 GCA_050268825.1 Gemmatimonadota bacterium | reverse complement strand
AGCATCGCCTGTATCAGGCCGACTGGATGATGCGGTTTTATGGATTCGGGGCCTCCGAGCTGACCGCGCGGCCCGGAGGCAACCTCGAGCTCGCCATCGATCCGAAGCTCGCGTGGGCGCTGGCCAATCGTGACGAGTTTCCCTGCGATCTGCAGCGCGCAGACCGGGCGGCCCTCCTCAGGGTCCCCGGCATCGGTGTTCGCAACGTGAAGCGCATCCTCTCCATGCGGCGATGGCACCGCGTCCGCGTCGCGGACCTCCGGCGGCTCGGCATCCCGCTCCGGCGCACGCTCCCATTCGTCGTCACGGCCGATCACTCCCCGGGGCGCCTCGCCGATGCGATCGACCTCCGGCAACGCATCGCCGCGCGCGACCAGCTCGACCTCTTCGCTGCCGCCCAATCGGCCCGCACCGGCGAGCTCTGATCTGTGGAAGTGGTGCGCTTCGATGGGACTTACGCGGGGTGGAGGGCGGCCGCCCGCGCGGCGCTCGCACGGGGACGCTCGCCGGAATCGCTCTATTTCCTGTCCGTCGGCCACCAGGAGTCGCTCTGGCCGGCCACCGCTCCGGCTGAGCTGCCCCTCGATGCGGTGAGCGCACGTGTCTCACGCCGCTTCCTGACCCTCGCTGCGCTGGTCGCGTGCCATCGCGACGACGCCCGCTGGGGGTTGCTCTATCGCGCGCTCTGGCGGCTGACGCACGGAGAACGCCATCTCCTCGAGCTCGCCACCGACGATGACGTGCACCGCCTCACGCGCATGGGAAAGGCCGTGAAGCGGGCCGCGCACAAGATGACCGCTTTCGTACGGTTCCGGCACACCGGTTCCGCGCCGGGGGAGCCTGACGAGTACGTCGCCTGGTTCGAGCCGGAGCATCATGTCGTCGAGCGAACGGCGCCGTTCTTCGCGCGACGCTTCGCGGCGATGCGCTGGACGATCCTGACGCCGGAGCGCTCCGCGCGGTGGGACGGGACGAGCCTCCTCTTCGGTCCTGGGGCGCGGCGCGCGTCGGCACCGTCGGCGGACGAGCTGGAAGAGCTCTGGCGTGCCTACTACACCAGCATCTTCAATCCGGCCCGCGTGAATCCGCGCGCGATGCGCGCCGAGATGCCGAAGGGGTACTGGAAGAACCTCCCCGAGGCGCGCCTCATTCCGACGCTCGTCGCCGAAGCGCCGGCGCGTACCGCCGCGATGCTGCGGCGGGTGCAGGCACCGGCCGAGCCGCTCCCGGCCGAGCTCGAGGCACTCGACGCGCCCGCTCCGCCCGAGGCGTTGGTGCAGGCTGCATCGCCCCTCGACCTTCCTGGCGCCGACCCGATTCACGATCCCGGTATCGGCACCGCGGTGCGCCGGGCCGGCCGTGTCCGGCTGCGCCGTCCGGAAGGCGTGACGCTCCCGGATGGTCGCCGGCTTCTGGCGGGCGTCGCGAGCTGGACCGATCCCACGCTGGTGCATCCGGGCGCGTTCTACCCGTCGGACGCCACGGATGCCGAATCCCGGCTTCGCTACTATGCCTCGATGTATCCGATGGTCGAGGTGGATGCCACGTACTACGCCTTGCCGACGCGCGCGATGGCCGTGGCATGGGCCGCTCGTACGCCGGCACACTTCATCTTCCATGTGAAGGCCCATGCGCTCATGACGGGCCACCCGGCGGACGTGCGACGGCTTCCTGACTGGCTTCGCCGACAGCTCCCCGGCGGCGCCGTGCAGGCGGGACGCGTCTACGGCAAGGATCTCCCTCCCCTGCTGCTCGACGACGTCTGGCATCGGTTCCTCGCGGCGCTCGACCCGCTCACCACCGCGCAGAAGCTTGGCGCGATCTTCCTCCAGTTGCCTCCCTGGTTCCGGCCCACGCGCGAGGCAGCAGCTACGCTGCGCGACATGCGCGCCCGGCTCGGCAGCCAGCTCGCCGCCGTCGAGTTCCGCTGCGGGGAGTGGATGGCGCCGCGAATCGCGCCGCGCACGCTCGCACTGCTCGAGTCACTGGAGTTCGCGTATACCGTCGTGGATGGGCCGCAGGGCATGAGCAGCAGCATGCCGGCCACGGTTGCGGTCACGTCACCGAGGCTCGCGGTGATACGCCTCCACGGCCGGCGGGTCGAGACGTGGGAGCGGCCGAATGCGATCGTGACGGAGCGCTATCGCTACCTGTACGACCGCGGCCAGCTCGCGAAGACGGCGGACCAGGTCGAGAAGCTGCTCGAGTGGAAGGGGCCGGCGGTGCACGTGGTCTTCAACAACAATCACGGCAACTACGGGACGACCAACGCGCTCGAGCTCACCGAGCTGCTCGCGGAGCGGGTGCCGGTGCACTGAGCCACCGGCAGGAAGCCGCCCGGTGCATCACTCCGCCTTGACCGGCCACTGGAAACAAATGGCGAACCCGTCGGGATCCCGCAGGCTCAACTGCTTCATGCCGTAGGATGCCACGGTCGGCGGCTCGAGCGAAACGCCGTGGGCACGCAGGTGGGCATACACCGCGTCGACGTCGGGCGCGCCCAGGAAGAGGGCGGTATCGTCGTGCGCAGCCACGCGCGCCGGGTCCGGCGCCCCGGGCCGTTCAGCGCCGGGATCGTACGCGGTGTTCAGCATGAGGTTCACCTCGCCATGCTGAAGCCAGACCCAGTCGTGCGCATCCGGGGCTGCCTGCTTCACCGGCGGTGCCGCGTCCACGATCCGGAAGCCGAGCAGATCGCGGTAGAACGCGAGTGACCTCGGCATGTCGAAGACCTGCAGGAGTGGGCAGAGATAACGGAGCTCGGGCGGCATGCCGGAAGGTGCGGCCGGATCCGGGACTCGGCAACGCCGGGGAAGCCGACCCCGGGACTAGGAGGGAAGCTCGCCGAACCGCTCGCGCATTCGTTCCCGACGGAATCCGAAGATCTGCCCGAGCTGCCGGCGAACGAGCAGCGCATGCACGAGCCGACCGAGCACACCGAGCGGCAGCTCGTAATCCACCAGGTCCTCGATTTCGACGCCACCATCGACCGGGCGGAAGCGGTGCCGGTGATACCAGTAGCGATACGGGCCGCGCACCTGCTCGTCCGCAAACATCCGGCCGGGCTCGAACTCGGAAATCACCGATTCCCAGCGCAGCGGGACCCCGTTGAGCCGGAGACGGTAGCGGATGCGCGTACCGAGGCGCACCGGGGCATCGGTAGCGCCGAGGATCCGGAACCCCAGCCAGGGTGGCGTCAGGGCCTCGAGGTTGGCAGGGTCCGCGAAGAAGGCGAACACATCATCCAGCTCGGCGGCGACTCGCTGGACATGATGGAGCTGGTATCGCACCGGTCTCTCCTTGCGGTCAGCCTCGTGCATGAACGGGCCCGGATGAGCGATGTGCCCTTCGATCCGAGCCATCGCGATCCACCCCGCGAAGCCCGGCACCGGAATCGGGGCACCACTGGTCGGCCCGCCCACGCTGGCGGAGATTGCTGGCGATGATCCGCGTCCGGGCGCTCAGCCGGAACCGGGCAGCGATCTCGAGAAGTGATAGCCCAGTATGTGCATCCCTTCGCGGAAATAGAAGCGGTGCGCCGAGTGCCGCTGGACGCCGGAGTCGAGCTCGATCACCGAGCAGCCGAGCGCCTGGGACTCGGCGACGAGCCAGTCCATCAGCGCCTTCCCATACCCCGCCGACCGCGCGTCCGCGTCGGTCACCAGGTCGTCCACCTCGAGCATGAGACCGGTCCGCAGCATCTCGGTCACCCGGTAGCCGGCGACCGCCCGGCCCGCTCCTCCCGCATCCTCGGCGAAGACCAGGCGAAACCCGTGCGGCTCCATCCGCCGGACCGCCGGAAGCAGGTCCGCTTCCTCCAGGTGCGGCCGCAGTTGCCGGAGCACGGTCCAGCACCGGCGGATATCGTCATCGGACGTGGCAGGATGAATCGCGATCATGGTGGGACCTCGGTTTGGCCGGCGTGGCTGAGGCCACCAATCTAGGCGCACGCGTGTGCCGGCGAAGGCGCGGCCGATGTCTGCGCGCGCCCGGATATTATTGGGAACGTACCCACGACTGAGCGAATCGAGGATTCCCGATGGACGGCGGCAGGCGACGCATTCTTCTGACTGGCGCAACCGGCTACGTCGGTGGCCAGCTCCTGCCCGAGCTGGAGCGGGCCGGGCATGCGGTCCGCTGTCTGGCGCGCACGCCGGACACGCTCGCCGGGAAGACTGGATCCGGCACCGAGGTCGTGCCTGGCGACGTCACCGACCGCGCGACATTGGACGCGGCCATGCGGGGTATCGACACCGTCTATTTCCTCGTCCACTCGATGGGACAGGGCGGCCGCTTCGAGGAGCTCGACCGCGCGGGCGCCGCGAACGTGGCCGACGCGGCAGTCGCTGCCGGCGTGTCACGCATCATCTACCTTGGCGGCCTGGGCGACGATCGCGAGTCGCTCTCGCCGCACCTCCGAAGCCGGCACGAGGTCGGGGAGATTCTCCGCGAGCGGTGCGGGCCGAAAGGCGGACCGCAGGTCGTCGAGTTCCGCGCCTCGATCGTCATCGGGTCGGGGAGCGTCTCGTTCGAGATGATCCGCGCGCTTGTCGAGCGCCTGCCGGTCATGGTCACGCCGCGCTGGGTCTCGGTGCTCGCCCAGCCGATCGCCATCGCCGATCTGCTCGCCTACCTCGTCGCCGCGCTGGCGCTCCCCCGCGCCCCGCATCGCATCTACGAGATCGGTGGGCAGGATCAGCTCTCGTATCGTGACATCATGCGCGAGTATGCGCGTCAGCGGGGCCTGCGCCGCGCCATGCTCCCGGTTCCGCTGCTCACGCCGCGGCTGTCGAGCCTCTGGCTCGCGCTCGTCACGCCGGTGCATGCCCGGGTGGGCCGCGCGCTCGTCGACAGTATCCGGCACCCGACGCTGGTGCGGGATGGGGCTGCCCGGCGCGCCTTTCCGATCGAGCCGCGTGGCATCGAAGCCGCCGTCGGCGCCGCGATCGCGACCGAGGCGCGCGACCGACGGAACCGGCTCATCGACGATCGCAGCATCGCGGTGGATGTCCCTCCCGAGCGCGCGTTCGCGGCGATCCGGCGGATCGGCGGACGGAACGGCTGGTACTACGGGAACTGGCTCTGGCGGGTCCGGGGCGGGCTCGACGTGATGGTCGGGGGTGTCGGCATGCGGCGCGGCCGACGCGATCCCGAGCTGCTGGCCGTCAACGATCACCTCGATTGGTGGAACGTCGAGGCGTGCGAGCCTACCCGGCTCCTCCTCGCGGCGGAGATGAAGCTGCCGGGCCGCGCGTGGCTCGAGTTCCAGGTGACGCCCGCCGGCAACGGGGCCACCATTCGCCAGACGGCCGTGTTCGATCCGAAGGGGCTGGCCGGGCTGGCGTACTGGTACGCGGTCTGGCCACTGCACGTGATGGTATTCAAGGGCATGCTGCAGGGAATTGCGAAGGCAGCGACAAGATTGCCGCTGCTCCGAGAGTGAGAGGGAGGCTGGAATGACAGGAGG